>CAMLEM010000001.1 GCA_946479005.1 uncultured Chitinophagaceae bacterium
CCACGCGCTCGAGGACCGCGACGGGGACACCCTGATGTATGCAGGAAATGTAATGGTGAGGATCACTGACTGGTTCATCTTTAAGAAAGAAGCGGAATTAAAATATATCGGACTGGAAGATGCCATCATCAAGTTCCAGCGGACCGATTCTGTCTGGCGACAGCAATTCATCTTCGATTATTTTGCTTCACCCAAAACAGATACGGCCAAAAAGAAGGCGGGTATCGTTTTCAACCTGAAAAAGGTTGAAATGAAGAATGTAACTTTTATCAAAAAAGACGACTGGCTTGGAAATCACCTCACCGCCCACGTCGGTGCGATGATGATGGATGCCAACGACATCAGTTTATCCGGGACCACTTATGACATCAACCGGCTGGATCTTTTTGAGCCCTCGATCTCCATTTTGAATTTCCCCGGCCGCCGCGGTCCACCTCCACCCAAGGATCCGGAACTTGTTCAGGCGGAAAAAGAACTGAGCGAATTCTTGTGGAACCAGGGAGGGATGAACATCCGGGTGGCCAACCTTAAGATCGTCAATGGAACCTTCCGGAATGATAAGCAAACAGGGCGCGCGGCATATTCCCATTTTGACGGGCAGCATATCTTATTCACAAACATCAATGCCGACCTTGTCAATGGAGGCTTCCGCGGTGATACCATTTACTCGAACCTCAAACTCTCGGCAAAGGAAAGAAGCGGTCTCGAAGTGAAACAACTGACCGCCGACGTGAAGTTCAAACCCTCGGGAATGGAATTCCATAATCTCGATCTGCAGACCAACAGGAGCCGGATCCGGGATTATTTCTCGATGTCGTATGACGATATGCGCGATATGGGTGATTTCATCCATAAAGTGGATATGGCGGCGATCTTCGATGATACCTTCATCGACAGTGACGATATCGCGTTCTTCGCTCCCAATATGAGGTCGTGGAAAAAAGAGATCAGCATAAACGGAAAGGTTAGAGGCACCGTCAGCGACCTGGTGGGAAGGGATCTGATCGTCCAGGCAGGAAATAATACTGTCCTGGATGGCGATATTTCCCTGACAGGCCTTCCAAATATTAATGAAACCTTCATTGATTTCAGGGCGCGAGACTTCAGGACCACTTATTCCGATGCTGCAACCATAGTGCCGGCGATCCGTCGCGTGAACGTACCCGATCTCCGGCGCATTGAATACGTGCATTTCCAGGGAAACTTCACCGGTTTCATCCGTGATTTTGTGACCTACGGAACCATACAAACGAACCTCGGCACTGTAAAAAGTGACCTGAATATGAAGATCCCTTCCAGGGGGCAGCCTGTGTATTCGGGCAATATTGAAACTGACAATTTCAGGCTGGGGCAGTTCCTGAACGAGCCGGAGCTGGGTATGATCTCTATGACAGGAACGATCAAAGGGACCGGCTTCAATGAACGATACAGGCATACCAGCTTTGATGGGGTGATCCGCTACGTCGATTTCAGGAACTACCGCTATAATAACGTTGCGATACAGGGTGTGCTTGACAAAAACCTTTTCGAAGGTGTGGCGTCCATCCGGGATGACAATGCTGACCTCGATCTCAATGGCATCATTGATCTCAATGGACCCGACCCCCGGTTCGACCTTGTAGCCGATGTGAGAGAGCTGAACCTGCAGCCCCTGGGTATCACCCGTGATGATTATCGCTTACTCGGGCAACTCGACCTGGATTTTACCGCGGGGCAAAAGGATATTTTCCTCGGCGATGCAAAGATTTCGGGAGCGGAGATCACCCGCAACGGACAGATCCTGCCCTTCGACTCCCTGGTCATTCGCTCGGTATATACCGACAGCGGGAAGACCCTGATCGCCACTTCGAATGAATTTGAGGCCCGTGTCACGGGCGATTTCAATCTCAGGGAATTACCGGCAGCAGTTTCGGTTGTACTACACCGTTACTATCCAGCCTACATTCCCCTTCCTGCGCGCTACCCGCGATCGAATACCGACATCCGTTTCAACATCCGGACCTATTACGCCGAAGACTATATTGCGTTGCTGGACTCAAGCCTGGGCGGGTTCAATAACAGCCAGATATCGGGAAGTCTTGACCTGGCCAATAACAACCTGCAATTGAACGCCGTCGTACCTCAGTTCCGGTTCCAGCAATACACTTTCGAGAATGTGGACCTGGATGCCACCGGGAACCGCGAAAACTTACTTGTGAAAGGAAGCGCCCACAACATTATGTTCCGCAACAATGACAGCGTGATGATCCCCGTAGCGGATTTCACCATCAATGCGCGCAATGATTCATCGAGGGTGAACCTGATCACGGAAGCGAACCGTTCCCTGGATACCGCCAATATCAGCGCGCTGGTGCTTACCTATCCCGACGGGTTGAAAGTGGAGTTTGACCGCTCGAATTTCACGCTCAACGGGAAGAACTGGACGATCGACGAAAACGGGGAGATCGCTTTCCGGAGAAGGACGCCTTTTAGCGGCATCCTGCAGCTGAGTGAAGGGGAACAAAGGATCGTTATCCGGACAGAACCTTCGGGCAGCGGCTATAACCGGCTGCTGGTGGCATTGACAAAGCTAAATATGGGAGACCTCGCGCCCTTCTTCCTGCCGAAAAACAGGCTGGAAGGCCTGGTGACGGGAAATTTCACCGTAGATGACCCCACCAATAACCTGCGCATCTATTCAGATGATATTCAAACACAGTTCCTGCGGCTGGACAATGATTCTCTCGGCGCGGTAAAAGCCTCCCTGCTCTATGAAAAATCAACGGGAATGTTAACGGCGAAAGGGAATACACTGAACGACCTGAATTATCTCGGCTTCGATCTCAGCATCAATGTGGCCGATAAGGCCGCCATAAATAACAAGATCGCCCTGCAGGCCCGCAATTTCCAGCTGAGCGTGCTGGAAAGATTCCTGGGCAGTTTGTTCACTGACATCCGGGGTTATCTTACCGGGAATGTGGATATATCCGGCGCTTTCAGCAACCTCACCGTAACAGGAAAAGGCCGGCTGCGAAATGCGGGCCTGAAAGTGATCTTCACCCAGGTCTTCTATGACATAGCAGATACCGATATCGAACTAAAATCGGACGAGATCAACCTGGACGGCATTGTTCTCCGGGATACGATAACCGGTAACCCGGTTTACATCACCGGCGGCATCGAACACCAGTCGTTCAGGAATATGTTTTATAACCTGGACATTTCCACTCGCCGGCCCGGCACCACGGATGACGCGTACAACCAGCCTGTTCAATTGTTAAACACTTCTTTCCGCGACAACCAGCAGTTCTATGGAGATGTCAAGGGCACGGGATCGATGTCACTACTTGGCCCTCAATCTGCGATGTATATGAAGATCGATGCGATCGCTTCAACCCAGCACGAGAGCAAGGTGACCATCCCCCCGGTGAGCAGCCGGGTTTCAGGAAGTGCAGCAGATTTCCTGGTGGAAAGAAAATTCGGAAGGGAAATGGAAGAGATCATTCCCCGGAACAATCTCACCAATATCATTTACGATGTGGACGTCACCGCGAACCCGATGGTGACCGTACGGGTGGTGCTCGACGAACTTACCGGTGATGAACTGAGCGGGAAAGGTTCCGGTACGCTAAACATCCGCTCCGGAACATCAGAGCCCCTGACACTTCGCGGGCGCTTCGACATCCAGGAAGGGAACTATCTCTTCACTTTCCAGTCGTTCTTCAAGAAGCCTTTCGTGATCCGTGCAGGCGCAGAAAATTACATCGAGTGGAATGGCGACCCGGATGATGCCAGGATCAGCTTTGAGGCGGTGTATAAAGCGGAGCGGGTAAGCTATGCGACACTCGCCACTTCGCTGGGGCTCGGAACAGACATTGCCCGTGTGCGGGATGATGTTTACGTGGTAGCTAAGCTTACAGACCAGCTGTTCAAGCCCACGATCAGCTTCTCCCTGGATTTCCCGGGCACAAGCCCCGCTGTCGTGGACCCGGAACTTGCATTGATCATCCAGCAATTGCAGCGCAACCAGAACGAGCTGAACACACAGGTGACCTACCTGATCGTATTCAACAGTTTTGCTCCGGTGGAACTCGGGTCAGGCAATACCGTGGGCAATGAGTTAGGAAGCACCATTTCCAATACCATCTCCAGCATACTGCTCAATGTGATCAGCGACCAGATCAATAAGCTGTTCGGGAACCTGCTGAAGAGTGATAAATATGATATCCGGCTGAATACCGCGCTGTATAACCGTAACCTGCTGAATGAACAGGGGTTCCTGAACATCGGCACCAACGTAAATATTACCATCGGGAGATCCTTCTTTAATAACCGGTTCATCATTTCCACGGGCTTTGGCGTGGAAACTCCGCTGCAGCAGACCAACCTCAACCAGGGCTTACAATTTCTGCCCGATGTGACGATGGAATGGCTGATCAACCCCAGCGGAACCCTGCGGGCCTCATTCTTCTACCGGGAGAATACGGATTATATGGCCCTGACCCAGCGGAATGCGAAACGGGTGGGCGGCAGCCTGACCTTCCGGAGGGATTTCGATAAACTGTCTGACCTTTTCAAACGTCGAAAAAAACTTGCACCGGCGAATCCGCCGCAACCCCTGGAGCCCGCCATTGAATCTAACGAAGAGGAACAACCGAAAAAAGAGGAACCTGCGCCGCAGGATCAGTGAAGATCGTGTCCCAGCTTATCTCTCTTTGTCTTCAGGTATTTTTCGTTGTGTTCATTGGGAGAAATGACGATGGGTATGTTCTCCACGATCTCCAGTCCATAACCGATCAACCCCACGCGTTTACGGGGATTGTTCGTCATCAGCCGGAGTTTGGTGATGCCGAGATGCCTGAGCATCTGGGCGCCGATCCCATAGTCGCGCTGGTCCATCTGGAAACCCAGGTGGAGATTGGCCTCCACCGTATCCATCCCTTCCTGCTGCAGGCGGTAGGCTTTGAGCTTATTCAGCAGCCCGATACCCCGGCCTTCCTGGTTCATGTAAAGGATGGCGCCCTTGCCTTCCCGTTCCACCATCTGCATCGCTTTATGCAGCTGTTCACCACAATCGCAACGGAGGGAACCGAGAATATCCCCGGTGAAGCAGGATGAATGCACCCGGGTAAGAACCGGCTCATCCTTTTCCCATTTACCTTTCAAAAGCGCCAGGTGTTCATTGGAAGAATTCTTTTCGCGGAAAGCGACCAATTCAAAATCACCATAACGGGTAGGCATTTCCACCCTGACCACTTCCTCGATCAGGGAATCGGACTTGACCCTGAATTCAATCAGGTCCTTAATGGAAATGATGCGGAAATCAAACTTCCTGGCCACTTCGATCAGTTCGGGCAGCCGGGCCATCGTTCCATCTTCATTCATTATTTCCACCAAAACACCCGAAGGGTAAAACCCTGCCAGCCGGGCCAGGTCCATCGCGGCTTCGGTATGTCCCGCCCTTCTTAGAACACCGCCTTTTTTTGCACGAAGCGGAAAAATATGCCCGGGTCTTCCCAGGTCAGAAGCATTCGTCGCCGGATCGATCAGTGCGGCGATCGTTTTCGACCTGTCGTGGGCGGATATCCCCGTCGTACACCCGTGTCCCAGGAGGTCCACCGACACGGTGAAAGCCGTCTCGTGGAGTGCCGTGTTATTATTGACCATCAGGTCCAACCCCAATTCCTCGCATCTTTCTTCGGGGAGCGCGATACAGATCAGGCCCCTGCCGTGCTTGCTCATAAAATTCACAACCTCAGGTGAGATGGTTGCCGATGCGCAAATAAAATCCCCTTCGTTCTCGCGATCCTCATCATCCACCACCACTACCAGCTTTCCTTTTTTGATATCACGGATCGCGTTTTCTATGGAGTCGAACATAGCCTGTTTTTTACAAAAATAAAACAAAGGGAGCAGGGCTTTGGTTCGCCTTTTTTTGAGGGTGGATATCCGCCCTAACGCCTTATTTTTCAATAGCAATTTGTTAATATTTGCATATATTTAATTCGGAATTATTCCATTTCTTTGCAACCGAAAACTAATTATATGCTTAAGAGACTGCTCTTTCTGCTTGCTATTTCTGTGTGCCTGTCACCCGGTATCCTGGCACAGGTAACAACCTCCACACTGACCGGGTCGGTGCTTTCCACAACAGATGAACCTCTCGTAGGTGCAACCATTGTGGCAACTCACATTCCTTCGGGAACAAAATATACTACGAGCGCGCGTGGCGGTGGTGAATTCATCATTGCCAATATGCGCCCGGGCGGTCCCTACACCATTGAAGTGACCTTTGTCGGTTACAACACGGAGCGCTATGAGAACATCACCCTTCAACTGGCGGAATCATTTGTGCTTCGCCCGGTGATGCGCAAGACCGATGAAACACTTGGTGAAGTGGTGCTTACGACAGGACGCAGAAGCCAGACCTTCAATCCCAACAGAACTGGAGCGGTGACCAATATTGGCATACGCCAGATCACACAGGCGCCAACGATCCAAAGGAGTCTGAATGATCTGACCCGGTTGACTCCCCAGGCAGCCGGCCGTGACGGAGCGATCGCGGGAGGAAATTATCGCCAGAACAATTTCACCATCGATGGCGCTGATTTTAACAACAGCTTCGGTATCGGGGGAAACCTTCCAGCCAACGGGGCTCCCATCTCTCTCGATGCCATCGACGAGATCTCCGTTAACATCAGCCCATTCGACATTCGCCAGTCGGGATTCATAGGATCAGCGATCAACGCAGTTACCCGTTCTGGCACAAACACATTTACCGCCTCCGTATACAATTATTTCCGGAATGAGAAACTCCGCGGCCGCCGCGTTGAAAAAACCTATTTTGTCCGTGCACCCGAAGAGTTCGACCAGTTCGGTGTTCGTTTTGGCGGTCCCATCATCAAAAACAAACTATTTTTCTTCCTGAACTGGGAAACGGAAACGCAGCCCAAGCCCATCCAGACCCGTGTAGCTTCCTCTGCCTCGGCTCCTTACGGGTCATCTCCTAACATCGCCAGGCCTTCTGCCGATTCGCTGAATTACATCAGCCAGTACCTACTCGATAATTACGGTTATGTGACGGGCCCGTACGATAACTATACTCCCGATATCACCCGTAAAAAGATAATGGGCAGGCTCGACTGGAATATCAGCAGGAATCACCGGATGAACATTCGCTACAGCCAGGTAGAAGGTGGTGAGCCCAACCCTCCCAGCACTTCCGTAGGCGGTGCCGGTACCGTGGCAGGCGCCACCAATACCCGCCAGGACATCGCAGCGATGTGGTTCAAAAACTCGAACTATTTCCAGGGTGCCAATTTCTATTCCCTTTCTGCTGAACTGAACTCTACTTTCGGAAAATTCTCCAACCAGTTTCGCGGCACATACACCTACCAGAATGATTCACGCGAGACCGACAGCCAGGTATTTCCCTTTGTTGACATTATGAGTACCGGTAGCGGTGTCAATACGCAGACCGGTTCCGGCGTGGGTGCCGTGTACACCTCCTTCGGATATGAACCATTCAGTTTCGGCAATCTCAGGAAAGTAAAAATGTATTCCTTCGTTGACAATATCATCTGGAGGACCAACAAGCATAACTGGACCGTTGGTTTCCAGTTCGACCAGAGTGAGACCATCAACGGGTTCCAGCGTTTCGCCACCAGCTATTACAGGTTCGCATCCTGGGCTGATTTCGCAAGTGCGCTGGATCCCAATCCTGCCAATCGCAGGCTTCCCACGGATTTCGCCCTGACTTATTCTTTATCTAAAAACTTTGCTCCCGCATTTTCAGCTTTCAAATTCCGTCAATACTCCGTGTATGGACAGGACGAGATTGCTCTGAACAGGAATTTCAGGCTGACGCTGGGGCTTCGTCTTGACCTCCCCACCTATCCCGATGTTCCGCAGATCCTGACGCACCCCCTGGTGCTGGCAAGGGATTTCCGCGATGGCGAGAAAGTGAATACCGGGTTATTGCCTGATGTGAAGATTATGTGGTCGCCCCGCCTCGCGTTTAACTGGGACCTTTACGGTGACCGCTCTTTGCAGATCCGTGGTGGTACCGGAATTTTCACCGGGAAGATCCCCTTTGTTTGGATCGTGAGCCAGTCGGGTGATAACGGTATGATCCAAATCACGCAGGCCTTCAATATGTACACTTCTACCGGCGCGCTTTCAGGTGCACCCCCTCCCGGGCCTTTCAATCCTGATCCCGCTGCTTACAGGCCTCCCGTCGTTCCTCCCGCGGGGACCGTGGCTCCGGCGGCTGTTACTGCTTTATCTGAAGATTACAGGCATCCCCAAACCTGGAAATCCAGCCTGGGCCTGGATACAAAGCTGCCCTGGGGTCTCATCGGCTCCGTGGAAGCGATCTTTAATAAAGACATTAACGTAGCTGTATTCCGCAATCCGAATTATACCGATCCGCAGCCTTTGAATATTTCCGGGTATCCCGATAACAGGCCCATCTATGGTTCAACGGTTCAAACCCGTTTCATCAATACGCTGAATTCGGCAGGCCAGTTCGTACCGGGCGGGTCCACCGCTTTTAACCCGGTGATCATCGACAACGATAAAAGAGGATACTATTTTTCGTTGACCGGAAGGATCGAGAAACCTTTCGCGAAAGGATTCAGCTTCTCGGTGGCCTATACAAAAAGTATGGCAGCCAACCTGCACGATGGCGGTGGCGACCAGCCCCTGGGTGCATACCAGAACACTGCCCAATACCAGGGATTGGAAAATGCAAAACTTTCTTATGCACAGTATGTGGTACCAGATCGTGTGGTTGCGTATGTTTCATACCGCAAAGAATATTTCAAGCACCTCGCCTCCACGATCAGCCTGGTGTACCAGGGATCGATCGACGGAAGGTTCTCCTACGTGTATGGTGCTGATTTCAACCGCGATGGGGTGAATGGAAACGACCTGATCTACATTCCCAAGAACGCACTCGATCCAAACGAGATCCAGTTCGGTAATGGAAACAATACAACGGGCTCTGCAGCGAATGTGATCATCAATGGGGTCACTTATACCCCCGCACAGCAGGCGCAGCTTTTCGAAAATTATATCCGCCAGGATAAATACCTGAGCAAGCACCGCGGCCAATATGCAGAAAGAAATGGCGCGCAGTTCCCCTGGAGAAACCAGGTGGACCTGAAATTCCTCCAGGATATCTTCACCCGGATCGGGAAGAACAGGAACACGCTGCAATTCAGCATCGATATCGTAAACGTGGGTAACCTGATCAATCCGAGCTGGGGCAAGGTGAAATCACTGAACGCTGGCTCCATCCTGGTTCCGCAAAACCAGAACAGCCTTGTGCCTGGAGGTACGGTGAAGCCTATCTTCCGCCTGGCCACAGCACAGAACCAGCCCGTGACGCGTACGTTCAGGGATAACGTGAGCGTGATCTCTACTTATTCTGTCCAGTTTGGTTTCAGATACCTGCTGAACTAATCGCAAAAGAAGTTAAGAAACAAAAAAAGCTGTCTATAAGGCAGCTTTTTTTGTTTCCTGCTGACCTTGATGAAGAGCCCTGCCGATCTACAGGATCTGCGCGTATTTGATCTGGAATCTTCGGGAAACAAAAACTATTTCGCAGGAAAAGCCCATTGTAAAAACTCCGGCATCGCCCTTCCCCAGGTCTCCACATCGTGGCGGCCGTCCACCATTTCACGGTAGTGAATATCCTTTCCCAGCAGGTAACCCTTCGCCTCCAGTTCCTTTACCAGGTCGATGGTATCGTCAATGGAATCTATGATGCCATTGTGATTGCGGTCGCGTGTTTCATCCATATTCCCACACTGGAAATAAAACCGGAGGCCGGGCTTGTAACTTCCCTCGCGAACACGGCGATGAATGATGCGGTGCTTGTGGTCATCGTATTCGTCCTCCTCCTGCGCCACACTCCTCCACCAGAGGGAACCCGAAAACACGCCTGCCAACCGGAAAGTTGCAGGGTGATTCCAAACGATGTCAAAGGCAGAAAGACCACCCAGGGAAAAACCGGCAAAAGCCTGGTTCGAAGGATCGAAAGAATACCGGGACCTGATGAAAGGGAGAAGTTCCTGGAGGATGAATGAAGTGTAAGATCCCGCCAGGTCCCCCCGGCCGAGATAATCCGGCTCCGCCATAACTCCATATTCTCTTTTCCTCAGTTCTCCCGCGTGTATGCCCACTGCCAGAAGCGGCAGGATGAATTCTTTTGTATGGAGAGTTGTAAGAATCGGGCCCAGGTCCAGCGTTTCAAGGCTCTGTCCGTCATTGATCAGCAACAATGCCGGAGGGATCTTTGCTTTAGGAGGAATATAAATGTCGATGACCACCTCCCTGTTCAATACCGCCGATACCAGCGTCTCCCTGGTCACCTTAAAAACTGCCCCATTGATTTGCTGCATCCGGCGAAATTAAGGAATCTGGATCCCGGATTTGGGATTTGGGATTTCGTATTTGGGATTTGAGATTTGGAACTATCTTAGCCATCCGGCATCCATCGCCGTCGATTCATCTCAAAACCGCTTATGAAGAAAATTGGTATTCTCCACGGCAAAGAGCGTTCTTTTCCCGATGCATTCGTTTCCCGGGTCAATTCGAAAAACGAACCCGGCATTATCGCTGAGCCTGTACGCATTGATAAAGCTATGCAGGGTGTGCCCAGCGGTTATGCAGTGATCATCGACAGGATCTCCCAGGACGTTCCTTTTTATCGAACCTGGCTGAAGAATGCTGCGGTGACCGGCACGGCTGTGATCAACAACCCTTTCTGGTGGAGTGCCGACGATAAGTATTTTAACAACTGCCTGATGACCCAGGTGGGTGTGCCGGTTCCCCGCACCGCCATTGTTCCCTCGCGCGTGCATCCTGATGATACATCGGACGATTCTTTCAGCAACCTTGCATATCCCCTGGATTGGGAAAGCATTTTCAGGTATGTCGGTTTTCCCGCGTATATGAAACCCTTCGCCGGGGGTGGATGGAAACACGTTTATAAATTAAAAGATGCAGAAGATTTCTTCAATAAACATTCGGAAACGGGACAGCTCGTGATGCTTTTACAGGAAGAGATCGTTTTCACGGAATATTACCGCTGCTACTGCATCGGGGGAAAATATGTACGTATAATGCCTTATGAGCCCCGCAACCCCCATCATCTCAGGTATGCGGCTGAATTCAGTCCTTCTGAAGAACGGATCCGGCAAATGACGGATATTGTCCTTACCATCAATAAGCAATTGGGTTATGATTTCAACACGGTGGAACTGGCCGTGAGAGACAATGTACCTTATGCCATTGATTTCTGCAACCCTGCGCCTGACGCGGAAAGAAGCGGTGTTGGCGAAGATAATTTTGAATGGGTCGTGGAGACAGCCGCCACTTATGCCATTGAAAGAGCAAAAGCCCAGGTAGCTGGCCAGGATAATTTAACCTGGGGAGAATATGTTCGACAAGGAAGCTCAAAATCCCGGTAATGAACCTCAACTATAAGACTTTTACGCTGGGCGTAGAAGAGGAATATATGGTGATGGATCCGCGGTCGCTGGAACTGAAAAGCCACGAACAGAAGATCGTGCAGGAGGGACAGAAGGTAATTCGCGACAAAGTGAAAGCGGAAATGCACCAGGCCGTGGTGGAAGTGGGTACCGATATTTGTAACGACATTGATGAAGCTTTTACGGATGTGGCGATGCTGCGCAAGACCATCTCCAGTATCGCCGACAGCCTGGGCTTCGCGATGGGTGCAGCAGGAACCCATCCTTTCTCTCATTGGGAAAGCCAGCTGATCACTGATCACGTGAGATATAGCGAGATCGTCAACGAACTGCAGGAAGCGGCCCGAAGCAACCTGATCTTCGGTCTCCACGTGCACGTCGGAATGAAGAACCGCGAGATGGCCAATCACATCGCCAACAGCACCCGCTATTTCCTCCCGCATATTTTTGCACTGAGCACCAATTCTCCTTTTTGGGAAGGGAGGATGACAGGCTATAAATCATTCCGTACAAAGGTGTTTGACAAGTTCCCGCGCACAGGGATACCCGACGCTTTTGACAGCATTGAGGCTTATGATAATTACGTGAAGCTGCTTATCAAGACCAATTGCATCGACAATGCCAAGAAGATCTGGTGGGACCTTCGTGTACACCCCTTTTTCAATACGGTGGAATTCCGGGTTTGCGATATCCCGATGACGGTGGATGAAACCATCACCATCGCCGCTCTCTTCCAGGCGATCTGCGCCCGCATTTATATGCTTCGATCCAAGAACCTGAATTTCATTCAATATTCAAGGGCGCTGCTGAATGAGAACAAATGGAGGGCCAGCCGCTATGGAGTGGATGGCTACCTCATTGACTTTGGCAAGGAAGAAGAGGTTAATACCCGGGCGCTGATCTATGAGCTGCTTGATTTTCTCGATCCCGTGCTCGACCATTTGGGCAGCCGTCACCGGGTGGCGTACGTACACAAGATGCTGGAACACGGTACGGGTGCCGACCGGCAGCTGGCCATATTTGAATCCACGAAAAATCTTGTTTCCGTTGCAGAGTACATTCGGAACCAATACCTCGAAGGGCTTTGAATATTCAAACTCATTTTTATGAAACGATCTTTCCTTTTAGCAGCGCTGGCCCTTTCTTTAGGGATCACCCAGGCACAAACCCGGCAGGATTCCATTCGCCTGGTAAAAGATGCGCTGGGCTTTTATGATCTCAACTTTACCAATGATGAGATCGATTCGATGCTGGGAAACCTGGAGAACAACCGGCGCACCTATCAGCGGATGCACGAGAAATACCCCGCCAACGACCTGGTGAATACACTTTCTTTCAATCCCGTTCCTACAGGAATGCGGATTCCCACGGGGAGAACGAGGATCAACTGGGATATCCCCGTTAATGTGGAGCTTCCTGATAACCGGAATGAACTTGCCTGGTATTCGATCCCGGAACTGGCTTCCCTTATCATCAATAAAAAGATCAGCTCGGTTGACCTCACCAAATTTTACCTGGCCCGTTTGAAAAAATGGGGGGATACGCTGCAATGTGTGATCACCCTTACTGAAGAGATCGCTATGAAACAGGCCAAACAGGCCGACCGGGAACTGGCGGAAGGTTATTATCGGGGACCTCTTCACGGTATCCCCTATGGATTGAAAGATCTTTTCGCCGTAAAAGGTACCCGTACCACCTGGGGAACCACTCCTTATAAAGACCAGGTGATCGATGAGGACTCCTATGTGTACCTTGCCCTGAAAGGAGCCGGAGCCGTTCTCTGTGCAAAACTTTCACTGGGATCCCTCGCTTATGATAATAAATGGTTTGGTGGGTCAACCCGGAATCCGTGGAACCTGAACCAGGGGTCCAGCGGCTCTTCTGCCGGCTCAGCGGCTGCTACGGCAGCCGGGCTTCTCCCCTTTGCCATTGGCACCGAGACCTGGGGATCCATCGTTTCTCCTTCAACCCGTTGCGGTGTCACGGGACTTCGCCCAAGCTTTGGTTCGGTTAGCCGCAGCGGGGGAATGGTCCTCAGCTGGAGCCTTGATAAAGTGGGGCCGATCTGTCGCAGTGCTGAAGACGCCGCCATTGTATTTGCTGCCATTAATGGTTCCGACGACAAGGATCCCGGTGCCATCCGGCGCGCATTCAATTATACGGGGAAGATCAATGACTGGAAATCCTTAAGGATCGCTTATGCGGAAAATTATTTTCGTAATCTTCCAAAAACAGCCAACGAGTGGAAAGTGATTGAGGTTTACCGCTCCCTGGGTGCAGACGTACAACCAGTTTATTTCCCTGACAGCACCATCTATCCCTTTAATATAATGGGTGTGGTGATCGGCGCCGAGTCAGCCGCCGCTTTCGATGAACTGACCCGCAGCAACCGCGATGACCTGATCGAACGGCAGGACAGAGCCTTCTGGCCCAATAGCTTTCGCGCCAGCCGCACCATCCCGGCCGTTGAATATATCAATGCCAACCGGTATCGCTCGCTGCTCTGCAGAGAGTTGAATGATTTTATGAGAAATTATGATGTGGTGATCGTGCCTTCTTTTGCGGGTAATCAGCTGGCGATGACGAACCTCACGGGCCACCCGGTGGTTTGTATGCCTGCAGGTTTCAACCAGAGCGGATCACCTATGAGCATTACGCTCGTAGGTAATCTTTTTGATGAAGCGACCATACTGGCAGCGGCTAAAGCCTACCAGCAAAACACAGATCATCACAAGAAACATCCCACAAAATTCATTGAATGAAACAGAGAAGATTCATCTCTCCCATCATCATCCTTGCCTTTATGTCCTCAGTACTTCACGCCTGCAAAAACGCGTCCTCCCGGCAGGACCTCCTCGTTTACAATGCAACGATCTATACGGTGGATTCCGCCTTCAGCACAGCAGAAGCAATGGTGATTCACGAAGGAAAGATCGTTACCACAGGAAAAAAAGAAACGCTCTTAAAAGAATACGACTTCAGCGATAGCCTGGATGCAAGGGGGAAATTCATTTACCCCGGCCTTATTGATGCCCACGCGCATTTTGTGGGATATGCCACCTCCCTGCAACGCGTCAACCTCGTTGATACAAAAAGCTGGGACGAAGTCATAGAAAAGACAAAATTATTTGCTGCCGCCAATCCAAGCGAATGGGTGCAGGGTCGCGGATGGGATCAGAATGACTGGAATGAAAAACAATTTCCGGATAACACGTCCCTCAATGAATTGTTCCCGGATAAACCGGTCCTTTTGACCCGTATTGACGGGCACGCCGCCATTGCCAATCAAAAAGCGCTTGAACTGGCAGGTATCAGACCTGGCGATCAGCTTACGGGCGGCGATATCGAAGTAAAGGACGGGAAGCTCACCGGCCTGTTGATAGATAATGCCATCGACCTGGTTTCAGCAAAGATCCCCGAGCCGGGCAAGGAGGAATTAGCGAGAGCCCTACGCGCAGCTGAGAAGAATTGTTTTGAGATGGGGCTCACCACCATCGTTGATTGCGGCCTTTCCTATGAAATGGTGGAGACCATCCGGGAGCTGCAGGATTCCGGGAACTTAAAGATGAGACTATATGTGATGTTGAGTGATGTTCCAAAGAATTATGATTATCTCGATAAAAAAGGGATCATCCAAACCGGCCGTATGCACGTGCGGGGCTTTAAGCTCTATGGAGACGGGGCCCTGGGTTCCCGTGGCGCCTGCCTGCTTGAACCTTATGCAGACCGGCCCGGGCATTACGGTTTCCTGTTGAGCGATCCTTCTCATTTCGACTCCGTGGCCGCCTGGATGATCGACCGCGATTTCCAGATGTGTACTCACGCCATCGGCGATAGTGGCAATCGCACTTTATTGAACATTTATGGAAAGTATTTAAAGGGGAACAACGATCGGCGCTGGAGGATCGAACACGCACAGGTGGTGAACCCCGATGATTTCCAGCTCTTCGGGAAATATGCGATCATCCCCTCCGTGCAGCCAACACACGCCACCAGTGATATGTACTGGGCAGGTGACCGTCTCGGTGCAGACCGGATTCGTGGAGCTTATGCCTATAAACAACTCCTGGATCAAAATGGCTGGATCCCGCTGGGAACCGATTTCCCCGTGGAAGACATTTCCCCCTTTAAAACATTTTTTGCCGCTGTTGCGAGGAAGGATTCAAAGAACTGGCCGGACCAGGGTTTCCAGAAAGAGAATGCGCTGACAAGGGAAGAAGCACTGAAAGGAATGACGATCTGGGCGGCGCGGTCAAATTTTGAAGAAAAGGAAAAGGGTTCACTGGAAAAAGGAAAGCTGGCCGATTTTGTGGTTCTCGACAGGGATATAATGAAAATCCCTGAAGCGGAGATCCTGCAAACGAAGGTGCTGTATACTTTCCTGAACGGGGAAAAACTGTTTGGGAATTAAGATCCAGGCAAATCCTCCCATTTTCCCCCCCAGTTCTGCAGAAACAGCCCTTCTATCTTCCTTCAAAAAACATTAAGTTTGCCGCCATGCAAGACGCAGAACACCGCCTCGTCCGCATCGCTATCCTGGACCTTTATGAAGGCCACCCCAACCAGGGGATGAGATGTATCCACGAGATCATCGGTCGCTGGGCAGCGACTCACCAGCTCACCGCTCAAATTGATTCATTCGAGGTCAGGCTTGAAAACCGGTTACCCGATCTCTCCTATGATATTTATATCTCCACCGGGGGGCCCGGCGACCCCCTGGTGACACGTTTTGATGATTGGGATATCTCCTGGTGCAGCTGGCTTGATTCCGTGGAAAGATGGAATGCCAATCCCGATAATGACATCAAGAAGAAAGTATTTTTTATCTGTCATTCTTTCCAGCTTGCCAGTCGTTACTTCAATGCCGGGCTGGTTTGCAAAAGAAGATCCAAAGCTTTTGGTGTTTTCCCCGTGCATATGCTTGAAAGTGGATTCGATGAGCCTGTCTTTGAAGGGTTAAAGGATCCATTTTATGCCGTTGACAGTCGCGATTACCAGGTCATCCAGCCCAATCATCCCTGGCTACTTGAAATGGGCGCGACCATTCTCTGCATTGAAAAAAGCCGCCCGCACGTTCCTTATGAGCGCGCCATAATGGCCATTCGCTTCAATGAACATATGATCGGAACACAATTTCATCCCGAAGCGGACCCGCAGGGAATGAGCATCTGGCTTCAAACGGAGGAAAAAAGACAAACCGTGATCGAAAATCACGGGGAAGACAAACTCATAAGTATGCTGGAACACCTGGAAGATCCCGACAAGATCCGGTGGACCCAGGACCACGTGCTTCCTAATTTCCTTGACCAGGCAGTGGGACAGTTATTGGATGCGAATGCTGTAATTTTATAGCCATCAGCATTGCCATTATGATCTCCACCCTTCGGCAGCCATTCAACCGGAATTTTACGAAAGAGAGGTATGCGGCATTCCTGAAAGAACTCGAAGCCGTACACCCCGGCGGACTAGATTTCCGTGTGGCTGAGACCCCGCTGTTCATTCCCGTCGATTTTAAGAACAGGATCCTGGATGCCTGCGAATCGATCGTGGATGTGATCCTCGATGAAAAATTCCCGTGGTTCACAAAGGATGCGATCCCGGTGGATCTCGCTGTAAAGAATGAAAGCTGGCCACCCCAGTTCATCGCATTTGATTTTGGTGTTTGCCTGGAAAGTTCAGGTGGACTTGAACCCCAATTGATCGAAATGCAGGGCTTCCCCTCGCTTTTTGCCTGGGAAGTGGTATTGGAAGATATTTTTCAAAAACATTTTGGCCCGGTCCCGGGTTTCAGTCCCTACCTCGGCGGGTATGAACGGCAGTCTTACCTAAAACTGCTCAGAGAGATCATCATTGGTGATGAGGATCCGTCGGAAGTTATCCTGCTGGAGATCTTTCCCCATCAGCAGAAAACCCGAATAGATTTTTACTGTACGAAAAAATTCCTTGACATTGAGATCGTTTGCCTGACAGAACTCATAAAGGAGGGCAACAAGCTTTACTACCTGAAGGACGGTGTGAAAAAGCAGGTCAAAAGAATATATAATCGGCTGATCTTTGATGACCTCCTTCACCAGACGGCGGAGGTCAGGGAAAAAGGAAAGATACTTTTTGCCGATCTTGATGTCACCTGGGTGCCTCACCCGAACTGGTTTTACCACATTAGCAAATTCACGCTTCCCTTCATACATCATCCCTATGTGCCTCAAACCTGGTTTTTGAACGAGATCAAACAATTGCCGGGGGACCTTGAAAACTATGTACTCAAACCTCTTTTCTCCTTTGCCGGCCAGGGCGTGGTGATCGACGTGAAACAGGCAGACATTGACGGGATCAAGGACCCGCAAAATTGGATACTGCAAAAAAAAGTGAAGTATGCGGAAGTGATCGAAACCCCCGATCAGCGCGCAAAAGCGGAGATCCGCATTTTTTATTTTTGGAAGCCCGGAATGGACAGGCCAGTTCCTGTGAATAACCTGGCGCGATTAAGTAAGGGAAAGATGATCGGTGTGAGGTATAACCAGGATAAGACCTGGGTGGGAGGAAGTTTCTGCTACTTTGAAAAATGAATGCCAGTCCCCGCGCAGTTGCTTTACTTTTTACCAAAAGCATTCAGAAAAGTCCGCTCTACACTGATCTGCCAGGTATTTTCCGCCATTCGGTTCATGTCCGAGGAAAGCTCCATCCGGCGGCCTACATTCAATTTAAGATTGCTATTGAAGATCAACTGGATCGCAGGAGCCAGGTCCCAGTAGTACCTCCCCTCTCCAAAGGTCCTCTGACCCAGGAATTCTAGGTAAAGGTTCAGGTTGGTTTGCTTATAGTCAGTATAATTCCTTGGAAATAATAAATAACCGGCGGAAACCGAATAATTCAGGGAACTATAATCCCGCGGAGGTATGTAGATGACATCATTCTTACGGGATTCGTCAAGGAGCTGGGTGTGGCCAAGGGTCCCGGAAAGCGCGAACTTATTCCAGAGTTGCGTGGCGATCAGGCCGAATTCAATACCGCTCTTGTCTCCCATCAGGCTGATCTCATCATAGTGAAAGGGAACCACCGAATGCGTCGCGTCTGCGAAAAAAGCCAAACGAAAATGCTTATGTATTTCATCCTGGGAAAAAAACCGGTATTTGGCATACATTCCCACCGACTCAAACTCAAAATCGGAGGTGTGCATATTTGCAAATGTGGCCGTCAGATGCACCATCAGGTTCTTGTTCACCCCCACCATAAATTCCGGCATCAGGCGATGTGCGGATCGTTTGTATATTTCATCCTCCCCGGTAAAATGGTGCGTGATCTTTCCACTCAGTGAACGGGAAGGCATATTGGAAGCGGGTTCAGAAAACACAAATAATTCCTGAGCGTATCCCTGGTTCAGCAGGCAAACCATAAGGGCCATAAAAAATGATCTCATCAAACAGAATTT
>CAMLEM010000002.1 GCA_946479005.1 uncultured Chitinophagaceae bacterium
AAGGCGTGTCCAGTATCTGTTGCGGTGTGGGTTCCCGGTCGCCGTAAAGCGCCAGGAATCTCCTGTGGATCACATCTGCCACTTTCGTGGAGAGTTGCTGGCTCATTATCGAAGCACAGAGATAGGTACAGATATTCTTTTTTTTCTTCAGCTTATGGGGTTGGGAAGGATCGATGATCTTCTTCAGCTTCCTGTCCTTCGATAAATGCGAGATGTATTCCATACGGTTTTCAAAAATTAAATATAGAATTTTGCCGGATGCAACACCTGCCGGTTATCACAAAAGATGGATCTCACACGATCCATTTGCCGGAACTGGATGTCACCTACCACTCCATACACGGTGCGATCAGTGAATCCCGCCACGTATTTATCGAAGCGGGATTGAAATTCCGGGCAATTCATCCTTACGAGTCTCCATTAAAGATATTGGAGATGGGTTTCGGTACCGGTTTGAATGCCTTGCTTAGCCTGGACCTGGCCGAAAAAGAGGCGCTTCCTCTTCATTACACTGCGATCGAAGCTTTTCCCCTTCCCGCCGTGCTTGCCGGAGCATTGAATTACACAGATCTTTTGCAGCAGCCCGGCCTGGAAGATCGCTTTGCGGAATTACACCGGGCACCTTTTGATAAAGACCTGCCCATATCCCCCCATTTCATTCTCAAAAAGCTTAAGGGAAAGATACAGGACCTGCTTCCCCAATGGAACTCCGCCTTCGACCTCATCTATTACGATGCCTTCGCGCCCTTAGCCCAGCCTGAACTGTGGACACCCACCATCTTTGAACAGTTATACAAAGCCAGTAAGAAAGACGGGATACTTGTCACCTATTGCAGCAAGGGAGATGTGCGAAGGGCGATGATGGCGGCAGGTTTCGTGGTTTCGAAACTGCCGGGCCCAATTGGGAAAAGGGAAATGCTCCGTGCGGTGAAGAACTAGCTTTCCGTGGTCCAGCTCATTCCTCCATTCTTTTCATCCTTGACAAGTATACCCAGTGCAGCCAGCCTGTCACGGATCCTGTCGGAGGTAACGAAATCCTTTTTACTCTTTGCTTCCTTTCGAAGATCGATCAATAACTGTAAAACGCCTTCAAGCTTCCCATCGTCGGCAGCGGAAGTTGATGCCAGGCCCAGGATATCGTCCAGCCAGGTCTTCATGTCTTTCTTTAACCTCATCCAGGTATTCGCCGAAAGATCTGTAGCGGGAATGTTCCGGTCCCTTATGGAATTGATCACGGGCACCAGCTCAAACATATTCGCCAGGACGCGGGCAGTGGAGAGGTCGTCATTCATATATTCTTCAAACTCATTCACGAGCCTGTTGACCTTTTCATCCAGCTCAGGGTTGCCCGCTTTTTCACCCATTGCCGATGCGTCGATCTTTTCCAGTGACTCATAGGATTCCCATAGCCGTTTCAATCCTTTCTCAGAAGCGATCAACGCCTCATTTCCGAAATCGAGCGTGCTGCGGTAATGAGTTTGAAGGATGAAGAAACGTATCGTCATCGGGTGAAAGGCCTTCTCCAGCAGGGGATGATCGCCGCTGAACATTTCCGTCAGCCTGATCACATTGTTATAGCTCTTCCCCATCTTCTTCCCGTTGATGGTGATCATATTATTATGCATCCAGTATCGCACCGGCGGCACGTGATTGCAAATGGTGCTTTGAGCGATCTCGCTTTCGTGGTGAGGAAATAAAAGGTCCATTCCCCCGCCGTGAATGTCGAATTGTGCTCCCAGGTATTTGGTGGCCATCGCGGAACACTCAATGTGCCAGCCAGGGAAACCCACGCCCCAGGGACTTTTCCATCTCATAATATGTTCGGGAGAGGCGTTCTTCCAGAGCGCGAAATCCGCTTTATCCCTTTTTTCTTCCTGGCCTTCCAGTTCCCGGGTCGTTTCCAGGAGATCGTCCATTATCCTCCCGCTCAACTTTCCGTAATCGTGGGAGGCTGCATATTTCTTCACATCGAAATAAACGGAACCGTTGACAACATACGCGTATCCTTTTTTGATGATCTCTTCGATCATCCCGATCTGTTCCACGATATGGCCCGTTGCCGTAGGCTCAATCGTAGGAGGCAGTGTGTTGAACTTCGCCATCGCCCAGTGGTAGAGGTTCGTGTACTTCTGCACGAGCTCCATCGGCTCCAGTTTCTCCAGCACAGCCTTCTTCGAGATCTTGTCCTCCGCTTCCCTTCCTTCTTCCTCGAAATGGCCGGCGTCGGTGATATTCCTTACATAGCGAACTTTATAACCCAGGTACACCAGGTACCGGTAAAGCACATCGAAAGTGATATACGGTCGGGCGTGCCCCAAATGGCTTTCTCCGCTTACTGTCGGTCCGCAGACATACATCCCGGCATAACCCGGTGTTATGGGTTCAAAAATCTCTTTCTGCCTGCTGTAAGAATTATAGATACTGAAAGCCATCGGGCAAAAATATGCTATTGGCTGCTTTCGATGTCGGCCAGGATGGGATAGTGATCGGAATATTTTTTCAGGATGCGCGTAAACTGTTTCACCCTGAAATTCCTGTCCGCGAATATGTAATCGATCCTCAGCGTCGGGAACAGGCTGGTGAATGTGCGGCCAATGCCAAATCCTCTTTTCAGGAAAGCATCCTGCATCGAACCTTTCACGGTAGCGTAGGTGTAAGAGTTGGGAATATCGTTCAGGTCGGCACAAAAAAGCACAGGATGGGGGCTGTTGCCGATCACTTCGGCGATCAGGTCGGCCTGTATGCTTCGGTTCGTAAATCCCCTCTTGATCTTTGAGAGCAGGCTTTTTGAATTGGTGACGAGGCTGTCTTCCCCCGAACGGATCTTACTCAGCCGTTCATAGTCAGACTTACCAAACTGGATCGACTGCATATGAGTGGTATAAACGCGAATCGTGTCCTCTCCCACCCGGATATCCGCGTGAATGAGCGCATCGGGAAGGGTGGGCCGGGGATACCGGATCAGACCGCTGTCAACGATCGGGTATTTTGAGAATATGATGGAACTGTAATAATGCTGATCCCCATCCAGGTCGTAAGAAAAATAGAAATAAGGATACCCTATCTCTTTTACAGCCGTGATATTGTCATAGTATTCGGGATGCACGGAAGTGTGAAATTCCTGGAAGCAAAGAACGTCAGCATTCTGCCGCCGGATAAGCTCGAGCATCTGGTCCCTCACCTGGCTTCCTTTGTTATTGTTCTGTTTCAGTTCGATGAAGCGCGCCACGTTCCAGCTCATCACCCGGAGAACGCCGGGTGATTTTTCATAATCGAAGGCACGGGGTGTATGAAAGCCGAGGAATACGGTGATGCCGGGGATGCTGATCAGCAAAGCGATCCCGGATATCAGCGCATATCGTGGCCTCATAAGGATGAACCAGGTGACAAAAAAGAGGATCACCAGGAAAAGAAGAACAGGGAATGCGAGGCCAAGGAACGAGATCGCCCACCAGCTCCGGGGGTTTAAATGAGGGGCCAGGCAGGAAAGCAGGAAAAAAATGACAAGGATCACATTGCAGGTAAGCAATAATCGCCTGGTAAAGAGTCGCCAATTGCCTGCCATAAAGCGAAATTAGGAAATCGTAAAGGAAGAATTAAAAACCCTCCTCACCGGCGCGCTTCAGGATCTGCTTCTCCTCTTCCGTCAGCTTACCATAACCTTCCTGGCTGATCTTGTCGAGGATCTCATCCACCCGCTGCTGGGTGACGTGCGGTGTTTTGACATAGGGAGCAATATTTGAGCTGTAAAACAACTCTTCCTTTATATTGACACCTTTTTTGGGTTTATCAGGATTAAAAAGATCATTGAACCAGTCGAAGAAATTGCTCATCCACTCACTCCAGTCGTAACCGGCGCGCAGGAGGGCGATGAAGATAAATCCCATTACGCCACCGGCCACGTGTGCAAGCAGGTTACCAGTATCGGTGATCGATACCGTGGCCAGGTCGGTGATCAGGAACAGGGCGGTTAGTGCCCATAGGGGAATGCCTCCGCCAATCATCGGAAATATCCTGTAATTGGGAGAGATCATAGTGGTAGCCACGGCGATCGCCATCACTCCCGCGGAGGCTCCTGAATAATAAGACCCGGCATTCGCAACTGCCAGGGAGTCGACCAGGTTGTTTGTCAATAGAAAACTGATCGCTCCTGCCAGTCCTCCATAAATAAAAACCGGGATGATCTTACGGTCACCGGTGAGCTCACGCATTATATAACCGAACGACCAAAGCCAGAGCATATTTGCAAAGACCCTCCATACATTATCGTGTATGAACATATGCGTGAGCAGGGTCCAGGGTCGCTGAAAGAAAGTTTCGGAGCTGGCCGGCAGGGTGAACCAGTTAAATATATTCCTGGTAAAAAGGAGAGGCGCTTCATCCTTCGGGAACCTGAAGAACCAGATGGCTTTTAAAAAGGCGAAGAGTACAAAAATGATTAGGGAGATCGCGACCAGTGTAAAAAGAGCATTGCCCTGTTTACCCAGGAGAACCTTCTGGCTATATCTTCTTTCGGAAAGTTTCATCACACACCGGACCGGCCTGTAAAATTAATCAATATAACGTTCGCCGGTTGGTTTTGTTCCAGATGAACACGATAAGAAAACCTGTGAGAACGCCGCCGAGGTGAGCGAAATGAGCGATATTATCTCCCGCGATTTGGCCAAAGCCACCGAAAAGATCCAGGAGGATATAGCCGATGGCCAGCCATTTTGCTTTGATCGGGAAAGGAATGGGGATCAGCAAAAGCTCGGTATTCGGAAAAAGATAGGCAAAGGCAACGAACACACCCATAATCGCACCCGATGCGCCGACAGCGGGGGCAAAC
This sequence comes from uncultured Chitinophagaceae bacterium, assembly GCA_946479005.1. The sequence continues at coordinate 4,829 of CAMLEM010000002.1, forward strand.
CCACCCATTATCTCCTGCATGGCCAGGTGAGTGATCGCAGCCCCAAGCCCGCAGGCAAGGTAAAAGCCCAGGAATCGTTTGGGCCCCCAGACGTTTTCCAAACACGGCGAACATATTGAAAAGGATATGGAAGAAGCTGATGTTACCGTTTGCATCATAGGCCGCGTGCGCAAACATATGGGTCGCCAGTTGATACGGCTCAAAGAACGGTGAATCAAGGGGCCAGAGCGCGATCCTGGGAGTAAGTCCCCACTGGCGGTCGTAAATGAGCTGCGCTATCCAAACGAGAATATTTATGATCAGCAGATTCTTAACGATCGGGGGAAACCTATCCGGCCTGGTGTACCTGAATTGACTCATCCGGCAAAATTAGTTGGAAATAGCTTGCGGACGCAGTTTCAATTGAACGACATTCTCTATATGATGCGTGTGCGGGAACATATCAACAGGCTGAACACGTGTCACTTCATATTTTTCACCCAGGATATTCAGGTCTCTTGCCTGCGTAGCAGGATTGCAGCTCACATAAACCACTACCGGAGCTTCCATTTCAAGGATCTTCCGAACAAGTTTTTCGTGCATCCCTGCGCGCGGCGGATCCGTTATGATCACATCCGGTCTCCCGTGCTTCTCAAAAAATTCATCGGTGCAGACATCGATCACATCCCCGGTATGGAATTCCGCGCGATCCACTTCATTCATCGCAGCATTTTCGCGGGCGTCTCGGATCGCCGCGTCGATCATTTCCACACCAATGATCCTTGAAGCCCCGGGGCTTACAAAAATGCCGATGCTGCCCGTACCACAATAAAGATCATACACCGTTTCACTTCCACTGAGCTCTGCGAACTCACGGGCAACCCGGTATAATTGCTCTCCCTGCCTTGTATTGGTTTGAAAAAAAGAGGTGGGACCGATCTTAAATGAGAATTCTTCCCCAAAGCCGGTATGGAGTTTCTCGATAACGTAACCCTTGCCCTGCCAGACCCGGGGAGAAAGATCAGCTATGCTATCGTTCCATTTTAAATTGACGGTATATAAGAGCGTTGTGATCCCGGGAAATTCCTCCTGCACAAATTCCATCAGTGTGCCGATCTTTTCCTGGTCATCTTCCCCCACCACGATATTCACCATCACTTCTCCCGTGGTGCAGATCCTGACCTGCATATTTCGGAGGAAGCCCTGGTGCTTCCGTATATCGTAGAAGCTCCATCCTTTTTCCCTGGCGAAAGCCTTTATCGCCAGCCGAAGCCGGTTGGTAGGTTCTTCCTGCAGAAAGCATTGCTGGATATCCACCACCTTATCAAAGAATCCCCTCGCGTGAAAACCCGCGACATCCTGTTCTCCGCTGATGGACTCATCACCGAGCTCTTCTTTACGGAGATATCGCTTGTTACCGAAAGTATATTCGAGCTTATTCCGGTAATGTGTCGTCTGTTCGGCACCGATGATCTTTTGAAAAGGCGGCAGGGGGATCTTCCCGATCCTTTTTAAAACCTCCTCCACCTGCCTGTGCTTGTATTGCAGTTGTTTTTCATAAGGGAGCATTTGCCACTGGCAGCCACCGCAAACACCAAAATGCGGACAAAAGGGCTCCACCCGGTCGGGAGAAAAGCGATGAAATTTCAAGACCGTTCCTTCAGCCCAGTCTTTTTTGCTTTTGAGGAGCCTGACATCCACAATGTCGCCGGGGACCACCCCTTCGATAAAGATCACTTTTCCCTCCTGGCGACCCAGGGATTTTCCTTCAGCGGCATAATCTTCCACCGTTAATTGCTGAACTACAATGTTTTTCTTTTTTCGTGACACCGGGCAAATTTAGGACGCAACCCGTCAACCGCGCCGGACGTCCGTTTCCGGGACCTCTTAACCACCCTTTAACCACTATAACCCATCGCATTAGTATCTTTACGGGATTCGTATGATGAAGAAAATTTTACTGCTACCCTTCCTCTTTTTTTCAGCCCTGTCCTTTTCACAGGATGGTTATGAGATCAAAGTGGTATTCAAACCATTCAAGGGAGAATATATTTACCTGGGCCATTATTTCGGGAAACAATATCCCATCGTCGATTCCGTGAAGCTCGACGAAAACAGCACGGGCATCCTGAAAGGAAATAAAAAGCTGCCCGGGGGGATTTATCTCCTTGGCTATCCCAATAAGACCGGGTTCTTCGAGATCCTCATTGATAAGGACCAGGAATTCACGGTGCTGGCGGATACGGCCTCGATCAGGAAAGGCGCCAAATTCGAAAGCTCACCCGAGAATGAACTTTTTGTTTCTTACCAGCAGTCAATGAATGCCTGGGGTTCCCAGATCAATGAACTCACGAAAAAAATGAAAGATTCCCCGGGACAGGACTCGGCAGAGATCAGTAAAGAGATCATTAAGCTGGATAAGCAGATCGTCAAATACCGGGATGACCTGATCAAAGACAATGAAGGCAGCCTTCTTGCCGTGCTGTTAAGCTCGATGAAGGAGCCCCAGGTCCCGGAACAGTATGCTCACCCGGCGACCCGTGCCGATTCCCTGGCCGCTTATAATTTTTATAAATCCCATTTCTGGGATGGCGTGCCCCTTTGGGACGGAAGACTGGCCTACACACCTTTTTTCGAACCGAAGGTTGACAAATATTTCACCCAGCTCGTGATGCCCGATCCCGACTCGATCATCAGGGAGATCGACTGGATGATGGGCTATGCCAGCATCAGCGAAGAGATGACAAGGTTCCTGCTGATCAAATTCGCGAACCGGTATCTCAACCAGAAGTATATGTGGGAAGATGCCATATTCGTGCATCTTTTTGAAAAATACTTCGCGCAGAAATCCTATCCCTGGCTTACCGATGCCGGCCGAAAAACGATCACTGACAGGGCCTATAGCCTGATGGCGAATATTCTCGGCAAACCGGCTTCGGATATTTATCTGCCCGATCCCGCCGGGAAACACCAGTCGCTCTATGAAACAAATGCCGCTTATTCCCTCGTGATCTTCTGGGATCCCAAATGCAGTCATTGCAAGGAAGTGCTTCCGCGCATCGATTCATTTTACCGGTCAAAATGGAAAGGGCAGGGCCTGAAGATCTATGCCGTGGCCAAGGAAACGGATGGCACAAAGACCGACTGGACCAATTTCATTTCCGAACACAAGATCGGGGATTGGTCTCACGTGTATTATTCAAAAGCCGACGACAGGCTCCGGATCGATAATGGCATCCCGGGATACTCCCAGCTATACGATGTACAAAGCTTCCCTACCTTATACTTATTGAACAGGGAAAAACTGATCATTGCCAAGAAACTTTCTTTTGAACAAATTGATGAGGTGCTGCAGCTGAAAGTAAAAGGACAATGATCCCAAACGCATACGATGAAAAGACTGCTATTCTTATGCCTCTTCGTTGCCACGCTGAACCAGGCCTTCAGCCAGGTGTTGTTCACCTATGGCGATAAAAGCGTGGATTCCTCTGAATTTCTCCGGGCATTCAATAAAAATAACCAGGCCAGCGGGAAAGAACGCGAAAAGGCCATCCGGGATTACCTCGACCTGTATGTTCTATCCCGGCTGAAGATCGAGGAAGCCTACCGCCGGGGTTATGATACGGTTCCACACATCAAAGCGGAAGTAGAGAATCTGCGAAACCAGATCGCAGAAAATTATATGAATGACCCTTCGGCGATGGACCGGTTGTCGAAGGAAGCGTTTATACGAAGCCAGAAGGATATCCGCGTTTCACACATCTTCATTTCTTTTAAAGATGCGAACGGCCAATGGCAGAATGAAGCCGCCGAAAAGAAAAAGATGTTGGTGCTCGACCGGTTGAAGAAAGGTGAGGAATTTTCAAAGGTCGCCCGGGAGCTGTCTGATGATCCCGCGGCGAAAATCAACGGTGGCGACCTGGGTTATATCACTGTTTTCACTTTACCTTACGAATTCGAAAATGCCATTTATAAGGTCCGTACGGGTTCAAACACCGATCCCATACTTTCAAAAGCAGGCTATCATATTTTCAGAAAGGTTTCCGAACGGAAGGCCGCCGGTAAAATGAAAGCAGCCCAGATCCTCCTGGCCTATCCGCCCAATGCAGATGAATCCGGCAAAAAGAGGATCGCGGGCCTGGCAGACTCATTATATAAACGTTTGCTGGCTGGAGATAAATTCAATGAGCTGGCTACCGCTTACAGCAATGATTACATAAGCGCCGCCAACGGAGGTACAATGGCGGAGATCAGCGTGGGACAGTTCGATCCGAAATTTGAGGCCGCGCTTTGGGCGATCCCGAAAGACGGAGGATTGGCCAAGCCTTTTGAAACTTCCCACGGATGGCATATTGTAAAACGCCTGGAGATCAAACCTGTCAATTCCGACAGTACGGCCCGCGCGCCGATGGCTGAATTGAGGAACAGGGTGGTACAGGATAGCCGGTGGAATTCGTCCAAAGATTTTATCTACGATGTAGTGAAGAAAAAAGCAGGCTTCAAAAAAACCGATTTCAACCAGGGTGTGTTTTATGCCTGGGCCGACAGCATCCTCGACGGAAAAACCCTGGACGTGGCTGCCAGGAACTTCAACCCATACACTTCCCTGTTCCGCATTGGTGATTCCGTTTACGATGCCTCTGACTGGATTCAGTTTGCCCAGGTGCACCGGTACCGGAAAGACGGTTCCGGGGTGATGCCTCACGATATGGTAAGTGCCGAATTCGAGAGATCTGCCATGGTAAAATATTACAGGGACCACCTGGAAGATTTCAACCCGGAATTCAAGGCGCAGATGGATGAGTTTCGGGACGGGAACCTGTTTTTTGAAATTATGCAGGCGGAAATATGGAACAAGGCACAAATGGACACGGTCGCCCTGGCCGCCTATTATGAATCCAATCGAAAAAATTACGTGTGGACGAAAAGCGTGGACGCCATCTTATTCTTTTGTTCTGATGCGGCTTCAGCGGAAATAGCCCACGTGGAAATGAAGAAAAACAGTGCGCATTGGAGATCGATAGTTGAAAGATACGTGGAAAAGGTAGTGGCGGATTCATCACGCTTTGAATTTGAACAGATCCCCGGTCTTTCAGGGAATCGTCCGAAAGCGGGCAGTCTCACGCAACCCTTTGTTAATGAAACGGACGGCACTGCCTCTTTCGCTTACATCCTTCGTGTTAATGAGGAGCCCATTCAAAGAAGTTTCCACGAAGCAAAGGGAATGGTGATCAACGATTATCAGTCGGTACTCGAAAAGTCGTGGAATGCCTCGCTGAAGGAGAAATACCCGGTCAGGATCAATGAAAGCACACTCGCCGCGATCATCAGAAACAAATGATCAAAGGAGTTTTTCCACCACTTTAGCCACCGCGTTGGGTTTGCCCACCGTGTAATAATGGAGCACCTTCACGCCGTTCTTCCGGAGGTCTCTTGATTGCTCCAATAACCACTCAATACCCACGAGTTCAGCGTCCTCATCGGATTTGCATTTCAGCACCTCATTACTGAGATCTGAGGGAAGATCGATATGAAAGGTCTTTGGAAGCATTGTCAGTTGCTTCTTCGTGGTCAAAGGCTTAAGGCCCGGAATGATCGGAACCTCGATCCCCGCTTCACGGCAGGCTTTTTCAAACGCGTAGAATTTCGAGTTATCGAAGAACATCTGCGTAACGATGTAATCGGCCCCGCAGTCAACCTTTCTTTTCAGGTAATCCAGGTCGATCTGCATATTGGGCGCTTCGAAATGTTTTTCGGGGTAGCCTGCGACGCCCACGCAAAAATCAGTTTTATGGGTTTCTTTCAGTTCATCTTCAAGATAGATGCCCGCATTGAGATTGACCACCTGCTGTAAAAGCTCGTTGGCATATTTATGCCCGCCGGGCTCCGGTTCAAAAGCGCTTTCGTTCCGGGCAGCATCCCCGCGGAGCACCAGCACATTGTCAATGCCCAGGTAACTCAGTGTCAGCAGGGCATCTTCTGTATCCTGCAGTGAGAAACCGCCGCAAATGAGGTGAGGCACGGTATCCACGTCATATTTGTTCATTATCGCTGCGCAGATCGCTTCCGTACCGGGTCTTTTTCTCACGATCACCTTCTCGAAACTTCCATCCGTCCTTTTTTTGAATACGTGCTCGCTTCGATGATATGTAACATTGATATAGGCCGGCTTAAAGGCCATCAGGGGGTCGAGGTGTTTGTACAGGGCTTCAATGCCCTTACCCTTCAGAGGTGGCAGTACTTCGAAAGAGACGAGGGTATCCTTTGCGTTCTCAATGTGTTCGGTGACCTTCATAAGCGTGCAAAGCTAATGAGGGCGGGTCATTCGTTCAAGTTTTCTGCCCCGGGGAAGATTATAACATAAACCAGGCATAATATTGTCGCCCCGCCGTTTCGGCTTCTCCCCTAAACCTTATTTTTGCCTCTATGCCCGTAACCATTCGCACAGAGAACCTGGTAAAGAAATATGGTAACCGCACCGTGGTGAACCAGGTTTCCTTTGAAGTGAAGCAGGGTGAGATCGTGGGACTCCTGGGCCCCAATGGAGCAGGAAAGACCACTTCCTTTTACCAGGTGGTTGGGCTGGTAAAGCCTGATTCGGGAAGGGTGTACCTCGCTGAGCGGGACATTACCAGCCTGCCTATGTACAAGCGGGCCAAGATGGGCGTTGGCTACCTTCCCCAGGAGGCCTCCGTATTCCGGAAGCTCAGTGTTGAAGACAATATTGCCGCAGTTCTTGAAATGACCTCCCTTAGCCGGGCCGATCAAAAGAAAAGACTGGAGTCGCTCATAGAAGAATTTCGCCTGGGCCACGTTAGAAAAAGCAATGGCGATGTGCTCAGCGGCGGGGAGCGGAGAAGAACAGAGATCGCCAGGGCCCTCGCGGTGGATCCCAAGTTCATCCTCCTCGATGAACCCTTTGCGGGGATCGACCCCATTGCCGTAGAGGATATCCAGGCCATTGTAGCGAGATTGAAATATAAGAATATCGGCATCCTGATCACGGACCACAACGTGACAGAAACCCTTTCCATTTGCGACAGGGCCTACCTGCTGATCGAGGGAAAAATCTACCAGCACGGAACGGCCGAGGAACTGGCAGCGAATGAAGAAGTAAGAAGATTATATCTTGGAAGAAATTTCGAACTGAAGAGGAAGGATTATTTGCACGACGAAGCGCGCCAGGGTTAAGTGAGGTTTTATGAAACTGCTTTCCCCCGCCATATCATCTCTGGCCAGGATGCGCCTCTGGCGCATTGAAGCCTGGAAAAATCATCCGCTTGATGCACAGCGCGAGGTATTGCAGGACCTCGTCACCTCGGCGCAATACACCGAATTCGGCCGGAAGCATCATTTCACCGAGCTGTTTACCACCAAAGCTTTCAAGGAAGCGGTTCCCATCCACGAATACGACGATCTCAAGCCCTATATCGAGCGGATAATGAATGGAGAGCAGAACGTCCTCTGGAACACGCCGATCTACTGGTTCGCCAAGAGCAGCGGGACCACCAGCGATAAGAGCAAGTTCATTCCAATTAGCGATGAAAGCCTGCAGGACGGGCATTTTAAGGCCTCAAAGGATGTGCTATCGATCTATTACCAGTTTTATCCTGAATCGGAATTGCTGACAGGCAAGGGCCTGGTGATAGGCGGCAGTCATAACATCAACCCTATGAACAGCGAGGCGCAATATGGGGATCTCAGCGCCGTGCTTTTGCAGAACACCCCTTTCTGGGGGCACTGGCTAAGAACGCCCGACCTGAGCATTGCGTTAATGGATGAATGGGAATCCAAGATCGAAAAGCTCGCACAAAGCACCATCAAAGAAAACGTGACCTCCATTTCAGGGGTGCCCACCTGGACCCTGGTGTTATTCCGTCGCATTCTCGAGATCACAGGAAAATCTTCGATCCGGGAAGTATGGCCCTCACTTGAGCTTTATATGCACGGCGGGGTTTCGTTTAAGCCTTACCGGGAGCAATTCCAGCGGATCATCGGAAAGGATATCCACTACCTGGAAATGTACAATGCCAGCGAGGGATTCTTTGCCGCGCAGGATATTCCGGGCCAGGAAGGAATGCTACTCTTTACGGATCACGGCATTTTTATGGAATTTATGCCTGTGAGCGAATACGGCAAGAAAGATCCGCAAACGGTAAGCCTGCAGGATGTCGAGGTGGGAAAGAATTATGCGCTCATCATCAGCACGAACGGAGGTCTCTGGAGATACCTGGTAGGGGATACCATCCAGTTCACTTCGCTGTATCCCTTCCGCGTGAGGGTCTCCGGGCGGTTAAAGCACTATATCAACGCCTTTGGGGAAGAGGTGATCGTGGACAACACGGATAAGGCCATTGCTGCCGCCTGTGCAGCCACCGGGGCACAGGTGATCGATTATACGGCGGCTCCTGTCTATTTTTCCGAAAAAAGCAACGGTGCGCACGAATGGCTGATCGAATTTGAAAAAGAACCGGCTGACCTGGGCGCTTTTATTGTTGAACTGGATACTGAATTGAAGAAACTGAACAGCGACTACGAAGCCAAACGATATAAGGACATCGCGCTTTCCCTTCCGCTTGTCCGTTCACTGAAACCCGGGAGCTTTGCTGCCTGGCTGAAAGAAAAAGGCAAGCTTGGCGGCCAGCACAAGGTACCCCGGTTGAGTAACGAAAGAACATACCTTGAGGAAATATTGCGCATACAAAATGTTTAAACCAAAATCTCACCAATGAAATTATTAGAAGGAAAGATCGCGATCGTAACCGGTGCAGCCAGGGGTATCGGGGAGGGTGTGGCCATCAAATTTGCATCGCACGGCGCGCACGTGGCTTTTACTTACGTGAGCGATGGCAGCGCAGAAAAAGCTTCAGCGCTGGAGCAGAAGCTCACCGGGATGGGAGTGAAGGCAAAAGCCTGGAAAAGCAATGCCGGTGACCTCTCCCAGTGCGAATCTTTCGTGGCTGAAGTGCTGAAAGAGTTCGGCACGATCGACATCTGCGTGAACAATGCCGGGATCTCGAAAGATAACCTGCTTATGAGAATGACGCCTGAACAGTGGAACGAGGTGATCCAGGTGAACCTCAACAGTGTATTTTATATGACGAAACAGGTCATTCGTCCTATGATGAAAGCCCGCTCAGGATCTATCATCAATATGAGTTCCATCATCGGGGAGATCGGAAATGCGGGGCAGGCGAGCTATGCGGCCAGCAAGGCCGGGATCATCGGTTTCACCAAAAGCGTGGCCAAAGAACTCGGCAGCCGCAATATCCGCTGTAATGCCGTCGCGCCGGGTTTCGTGGAAACGGATATGACCAGCTACTTAAAAGAAGGCGAGGCTGCCGATAAATATAAGGCCGGGATCCCTTTGGGACGATTTGCCACGGCCGAAGACATTGCCAATGCCTGCCTCTTCCTGGCTTCCGATATGGGTTCTTATGTTACAGGGCAAACGATCAGTGTTTGCGGGGGCTTGAATATCTGATAACAGATATGGAACACGGAAGACACGGATTTGCGCGGATTTGATTCCGTAAAGTTCGAAAAAGTTATAACCCTGTTGTGCTTTGAACCTCTGATCCGCGAAAATCCGTGTCATCCGTGTCATCCGTGTTCCATAGCCGTTTAAATAATCAAAAAAACCTATCTTCCTGATACCAAAACCTGCGTTATGAGAAGATTGAACCTTATCCTTCCCGGTTTCGTACTACTGTGCACCTTCATACTCTTTGCGTGCAAGGAAAAAACCGCCTCCCCTGGTGATCCCAAAGATCCCGTAGCCAAAGAATTCCTGGTCACTGACAGCAGCGTGGGAGAGCTCAGTATCGGGATGACGGTGAAGGATGTGGAATCGGCATTGGGGGAGAAGATCACACTGATGAACAAAAACCCCCAGGATGTATGGATAGATTCCGCGATGGTCAAATACAAGGGCGAAGATTTCACCCTTTTATTCGACCGGCGATGGGTAGTGGAAGATTCCTTTTACCTGGTGCTGGGCGGAATGAAGATCAGCAGTGAAAAATTCAAGACAAAAGAAGGCATCAGCGTCGGCTCCGACAAAGAAGAGATCTGGAAGGTTTATAACGATGGATTCGTGTTCAATATGTATCCCGAATTTGAAGACACCACTTACACCACGCTTAGTAAGACACGCAGCAATATCACCGTCGGCCACGGTGAAGGTAATATCCTCATCTTCCAGCTGCTGAACGGCAAGGTGAAAATAATGGAAGTGGCCCAGTACTATAACGACGAGGAATAGATCAGCGTTTTTTAAAGGATTCGATCGCTTTTTTACTGTGATCGCCCAGTATCAGCCGGCCGCTGATGGCCGCCCTCTCGGGGAGGAGGGTATCCCAGTTCTCCGTTCCTTTCCAGAAGATCTTTTTCAGTTCCGTCATTGCGTCGGGGCTGGAATGGGATAGCGTGAAGGCCAGCTTTTTCACGGCCTCGTCCATTTCTTCCACGGTTTTATAAACCTCCGAAAATAACCCCTTCCGCCCTGCCCACTGCGCGTTTCGCCACATCTGGGCATCAATGGACAACTGGGAAAAAGCGGAAAGCCCGATCTTTCTTTCCACTGCCGGGCCAACCACGAAGGGACCGATCCCCACCGCCAGCTCACTCAATCGCACGTCGGCGTTCTCTGTGGCAATGGCATAGTCAACTCCTGCAGCCAGGCCAACCCCGCCTCCTACGCATTTTCCCTGGATGCGGGCGATGATGAATTTGGGGCAAAGCCTCATTGCATTGATCACGTGTGCAAAACCGCTGAAGAAATCGAGCCCCTCCCTTTCATCCGTGATGGCGATCAGCTCATCAAAGCTGGCCCCGGCGCAAAAGACCTTTTCTCCCGCTGATCCCAGCACGATCACTTTCACATCCGGGTCGGCACCCGCACGCGTGATCGCTGCTGCCAGTTCTTTCAAAATGGAAGAAGGCAGGGAATTACTCTGCGGGTGGTAAAACTCAATGCTTCCCACTCCCTGGTGTGTCGTTGACCTGACATAAGCTTCCATAATCGATCATTTATTGTTTCCTTTTCTCTCAACCATTGTAAGTATGGTAGCAATTCCTACCACCGGATCTTCGGTATTATCCAGCATCTCCACCAGCCATTTCACGATCCCCTTGTCAATATCATCCCCCCGCTTAAGATCTTCGGGGTTTTCCACCACCCGCTTATCATTGGGCAACTTTTCCTTGCAGGTGAACCGAATATGTATCTCGGCCCCGGGATATACAGGCTTGGTGAACCGGAGCTCATCAATTCCATAATTCAGGAGCACAGGATTCTTATCATAGCTATCAACGAACAGTCCCGCCGCAAGGCTCATCACAAAATACCCGTGGGCCACCTGCTGTTCGAACATTGTACCGTTAAAATCGGTGTCTTTGATATGCGCATAAAAATGATCCCCGCTGAGATCCGCAAAGCGGTCGATATCCTCGGATGTGATGGTTCTTGCTTCGGTAATGATCTGGTCGCCGACCCGGAGTTCTTCATAATACTTTTTAAAGGGGTGTTTGCCGGGGTCTTTTCCCTTTGCGTGAACCTGGTAAACGTTGGTCACCTCTGTCAAAAATGTAGGTGATCCCTGGAGGGCGGCTCGTTGCAGGTAATGGCGAACTCCTCTTATTCCCCCCATCTCTTCACCGCCACCGGCCCTCCCTGGTCCCCCGTGAATCAATAAAGGCAGCGGGGATCCGTGACCGGTAGACTCCTTCGCGCATTCATTGTTCAAAATAAGGATACGGCCGTGATGGGTGGCTGCGCCAATCGTATATTCTCTTGCCTCCCCGGGATCCGCAGTTACAATGGTTGTGCAAAGGCTGCCTTTTCCCAGCTTGCTTAATGCGATGGCTTCCGGCAAATCCTCATACGGCATCATCGTGCTCACGGGCCCGAATGCTTCGATCTCGTGGGCCTCCCGCGCCTGGAAGGGCTTTTCATTCATCAATAGCAAGGGGCTTAAGAAAGCGCCTTTTTCAGCATCAGCGTCAATGAGGTCCACGCTGTCGAGACTTCCATAGATCAGCTTCGAAGAGGCCAGCAACAATCTTACATTATCCCTCACTTCTTCCCTCTGCTTCAATCCTGCCAGGCTTCCCATTCTCACTTTCTCATTCAGCGGGTTTCCTATCGTGGTTTGTGAAAGCGCTTTTTTCAATGAGTCCCAGGCATCTTCCATTTTATTTTTCGGTACGAATATGCGGCGGATACCGGTGCAGCGCTGCCCTGCTTTCAGGGTCATCTCCCTTCTCACTTCCTTAATGAAGATGTCCCACTCAGGATCCTTTGGATCCACTTTCTCCCCGAGCACGATACAGTTCAGCGAGTCGGCTTCCATATTGAACGGCACTGATTCTGAAAGGATCCTGGGATGGGATCTCAGCTTCAGCCCGGTGGAAGCCGAGCCGGTGAAGCTTACCACATCCTGTGATCCCACGTGATCCAACAGGTCGCCTGCGCTTCCGCAAATGAGCTGAAGTGATCCCTCCGGGAGGATGCCCGAACTGATGATCCTCTTCACCACCGCTTCGGTGAGATAACTGGTTATGGTCGCGGGCTTCACGATCGCCGGCATTCCCGCCAGGAGATTCACAGCGATCTTCTCGAGCATTCCCCATACGGGAAAATTAAACGCATTGATGTGGATGGCAACACCTTCCCGCGGAACGAGAATGTGGGTGCCCATAAATGTGTTGCCCTTGCTCAGGTTGTGACTTTCTCCATCCACGCAAATCACATCGTCGGGGAATTTCCTCCGCAGCGAAGCGTTGGCAAAAAGATTCCCGATCCCACCTTCTATATCCACCCAGCTGTCGGCTTTTGTAGCGCCTGTTTGAAAGCTGATCTTATAAAACTCATCCAAATGTTTTCTCAATTCCAGGGCAAGCGCCTTGAGCATATTGCCGCGCTGGTGAAAGGTCATCTTCCTCAGGGCAGGATTCCCGACACGCCTGGCGTGATCGGTCATCAGTGCAAAATCGAGCCCCTGGCTCGTGGCTGTTGCAATAGGCTCTCCCGTCACTGCATTGAAAAGGGTTTGTCCTTCGCCGGTGCCCTCTACCCACTCCCCTTTGATATAATTTGCCAGCTTATACATCCGCGTAATTTAATAGAACTGCGAAATTACCAGAAAATAAAGCCCTCGCATCATCCATTATCTTTGCTTCCAGAAAAAATCGATATGAGAAAAATTTCGCTGGCCCTGCTCCTCTCTTTTTCTTTCGCATTGTTTGCCTGCAAGGATTCCAAAACGGAAACGGATACGAAAACCTCGAACTCAGAAGCTTCCCTTGCTGACAGCCTGGAAGACCAGGTTTGGGACGCCCACGATGTGGGAATGGCAAAATACGGGCCCCTGAGAGGGATGAAATTAAAAGCGGAACAGATGATCGATTCCATCTCCAGGCTTCCTGAAGCTGAAAAAGCCGCCGCCGCCTTTTACCGGGAGCAGCTTAGCTCCCTGGTAACGGAACTCTCCAATGCGAAAGAAGGGATGGACAGCTGGATGCGTTATTACAGGGATGTTCGCGATTCTGCTAAAGATGATCCTCCCCAAAGGATCGCTTTCCTGCGCGATGAGATCGAAAGGGTGAATAAAGTGAGAGATGCCATCCTGCAATCATTAGCCCGCGCAGATTCTCTCATTAAATGATCAGGCATTAAGCGGCTCGATCCCGAACTGGCGAAGATGATGCAGGGCGTGCTTGTACAGGAGGTGAACGTTCTGCTCAAAATTCAGTTCCCCGAAATTGGGATTGAGAATGATCCGTGACGGGTCTTTCTCAAAAACAAGAAAGAAATCGATCAGTTCTTCCTGCAAGGCACCGATCGCCGCCTGGACAGTGTGGTATTGTAACGGCGCTGCAGTCTCCGGCATTAGCGGATTTTTTGTATTGGGACGGAAGGGCTTCTCACTCATCATAAACTCGCGGAACCTGGGAAGCAACTCAGGAGGTGTGACCGTTTTCTCAAAGCTCAGCTTGCCATTGGCATT
>CAMLEM010000003.1 GCA_946479005.1 uncultured Chitinophagaceae bacterium
GGTTTTTGTTTTTATTAAAGAGAGAGAAGACGGGTTCCTTTACCTCGTATTCCTGGGAGCCGGTAGTATCATCGCCGGGATCGGCAGCCTCATTTTCGTTTATGGGAAATTCAAACTGGAATTCTTTTTTCCCGGGAGGAGGGATATCCTTGCCGAGATCAGGGGAGGCTGGCCTTATACACTGACCAACCTATCAATGAACTCCGCGCAGTATATCAATATTTTCATCCTCCGGCTTTTTACCAACGACCTCGTCGTGGGCTATTTCGCCATTGCGGAGAGGATCTATTTTGTGGCCAAGCAGGTGCTGGGGATCTTTTCACAGAGTGCTTACCCGGCCGTATGTAACCTGGTATTAAAGGGCAAGGAGGCCACAAGAAGTTTTTTCCGCGAAAATTACATTCCCTTCCTCGTCGTGATCACCGTGGGGTCGGCGATCACTTACATTCTGGCTGAGCAGGTGCTGGGGATCTTTCTCGCAGAAGAAGCACACAACGCGGTGTTTTATCTTCGGATGTTCTGCATTGCCACGGTGATCATCTGCCTGAATATCCCCGGCACATTATTATTGCTGGCACGCAACCGAAAACGAAGATATTTCTATATATATATGGCAGCCGGTTTGGTCAATATCGCGGCGAACATTGTACTGGCGAATTATTTCCAAAGTACAGGGACGATCCTGGCCATACTGCTGACGGAACTATTCATCACCCTCCTGGTTTTAAAGGAGGCTGACTTTCAATGACACAAAATGCCAGAGGCATCTTACGAAATATCAGCCGGGTACAGGATCCATAAATACCTGCCTTTCGCCCTGCTCTATTTTTTCTTCAATATCATCGGGTTGCCTTTCGGCCTGACCTGGACCGCCTTGCTGGGTCCATTTTTTTATGGTTGGGTGCTACTAAAAGAGAAGCGTGATATACTGCTCCCTTTTATATTCTCTCTATCTCCCTTTCTGGTTGTGCAGGTTACCGGGGGAGTGGACCAGGGTTCATACATCCTTTCCCTGGTGAACCTGCTGATGATCTACTTTTTTGCAATGGCAGTAAGAACCTGGCTGAAGATATCTCCCGGTTCACTGAACAGGATCCTGACCGTGATCCTGGTGGTCAACTTTGTCATTTGCCTCATCGCCGTGGTTTTGTACTTCACGCCCTGGCGGGAATGGATGTGGATCGAACAGGATATCACCAGCGGGGTCAGGGATTTTTCGCGTTTGAAAATGTTTACGTATGAAGCTTCGCATTATGCCACGCTCTTTGTGCCGGTATTCGTATTTTTTCTGATCCGGTTTTTCCGTCAACAGAACCGAATTCCAGGTCCTGCGCTTATTTTGATGATCAGCCTTCCCTTACTTCTCTCATTTTCTTTCGGAGTTCTGGCAAGCCTTTTTTTAGCTGTGTCGGCTGTATTCTTTCTGGGCTTTAAAACCCCCGCTCCCAATAAACGGGTCCTGAATACAGCCATTTCGCTGGTCGCCATTCTTTCCTCCCTGCTGGTGGTTTCTATCATCTTTTACCCTGACAATGTTTTCTTCGAAAGGCTCATCAATATTTTTTCCGGGCAGGATACTTCTGCCGAAGGCAGAACGGTGGATGCATTTCATTTGGCAGTGAAGATCCTGGAAGAAAACGGAACTCCCTGGTTCGGGATCGGGCCGGGACAGCTGAAGTATGTAGGGGTGGATATCATCCGTGAGTATTATCTCTATTATGAAACTACGGCCGTGGCCATCCCGAATGTGGTGGCAGAAACACTGGTTCTGTTTGGATGGGTTGGACTGGCATTAAGGATGTTCATTCTTCTCTTCCTATTTTGCGTGACGGGAGTCTGGAGAGATCATTTCAGGCTGGTGTTATTCCTGTTTATGTTCATTTACCAGTTTACCGGGAGTTATATCACAAACCCGGCGGAGTGGGTGATCTGGGTGTTGGCATTCACGGTAATGATTCCCACGGAGGCACAAAGGAGACACAGGGCACACGGAGAAATTTCTCAAAACTAACCCTGCGCGTTCCGCCCGTATCTCCCTGGGCAACCAAAAATGTCCATATACTCCGACACAATCTTCTCCAGCCCATATTCTCCCAGGTCATAAATAACAGGTCTTTTCCGAATTTCTTTTTTTTGCACCACATCAGAAATTTCAGGGGAACTCAAAAAATATTCTCCCTCTCTCTTTAGTACCTCCGTGTTAAACTCATTCCCGTGTGCCGCAATGCGACAACCGCAGGCCATCGCTTCCAGCAGGGAAGGATTGGTTCCTCCCACCGAATGCCCGTGGAAATAGATCGCGGAAAAGAAACGCAGCTCATCAAGCATCTCTTTTTCATAAATAGCCCCGGGAAACCGAACCCTGTTCGACTGGTATTTGTTAACCAGCCATCGACCGTAGATGTTGGAAGGATTCCCGATGATGACAAGAGGATGCGCGGAGCCGGAAGCCAGGACTCCTTCAATGATCATCTCCAGGTTATTTTCCGGTTCCATTCGTGCGATCGCGAGGTAATATTGGTGAGGTTGAAGTGAATGCGCTTCCAGGGTTTCCAAAGCTTTCTCTTCATTGATCACCGGAATGTCTACGGGGTAAGGGATGTACACCGCCTTCATTTTATATTTCCCTTCGAGGTATTTTTTGATAGCCGGGTTATCCGCAATCATCAGGTCGGCCCTGTTCGCGGCCCAGGCTTCCGATTTCTTAAGGAATTGACGGGTGAACCAGTTGTATTTTTTTCTTTTCCATTCGAGCCCATCCATATTTACAATGTTCAGGCAATTCTTCGGCCAGCGTTTATGCCAGATGGAATCACTGGTATAGCCAAGATGAAGAAGTACATCGAAATTGCGATGCTGTGCATCCCTGATGCAATTCAAGTCATAAAAGAATTGCCCGGCGGTACCAAGACTATTTTCTTTATCGGGGCAATGAACCAGGTTCACGCCATTCCAAAGATCATCCTTGTGATCGTGAAGGTCAGAGCAATAGACCCAAACCTCTTCACCTCTTTGTACGAAGGCCTGCGAGAGCATCTCCGCGAACTGCTCAAACCCACCATACCGGTTTGGTATGCCTCTCGTGCCCAGGATCCCGATCCTCATTGAATAAATCTTTGGTAAGCGGATAAGGTTTTCTGAGCAGCTATCGGCCAGGTGAACTGCTCGTATATTTTTGCCCTTAGCGAAGGGTCGGATGGTGAAGAGGAAGCCTTTTTCACCGCTTCGAGGATAGACGCGGGATCTCCCGGATCGCAATAAAATGCTTTGTCTCCAAAATATTCCCTGGGGAAGCCTTTGTCCGTAACAACAATATTACATCCCATTGCGGCGGCCTCGAGTGAGGAAAGCCCGCAGGTTTCAAACCAGGAGGGAAGAATGTGCACTTTTGATTGAAGGTAATGTTCCAGGAGCTCTTCCTGGCGGAGATGGTCTATGAATTGGATATTGGGAGCCGCGATCCTTTTGCAGGCGTTGTAGTATTCACGCTGGCTGGGAGCTGCCCTGCCCACCAGGGTCAGGTGAAATTCAGTATGGTTAAGCGCCTTAATGAGGTTCAGTTGATTTTTTATGCCCTCGATGCGGGCCACGCAAAGAATTCCGGATTCCGGATTCCGGATTTGGGATTTCTGATCTCGGATCTCGGATCTGAACACAAAGGGATCTATTCCATTGGGAATTACAGCATAATCTTTTCCAATCCCATAACGGTCAACCAGGGAACGGTACTCTCCCAATGAATTCGGCAAAACCGCCACCGTTTTTCGCAGGATCTCTTTAATGGAAGATCCCTGTCCTTTCAACAGGTATTTCATTGAAGGTAACCGGTCCCTGCCAAGCAGGCCCCTTCCAATGGTTTTTAAATATTCTCCGCTTTCTCCCGGGAAGAATTTAAGAATATTGCCACTCAGTCCTTTCCTGTGCTGCCGGTCGTATTCACTATAATCGATGAGGATCGGCGTAAGGAAAATGGGTTTGTCGATTTGCGCGAGATGAGGAAGTATATCTGCCGGCCGGATGAGATTGTAAAAATGGAAGGCATCATAAAGCGAATGATCAAGTTTTTGATGGGTGAGAACGACATCAACTATTTGGCCCAACTCCCGGAGCTCCTTTGCCGTTTGAGTTACCTGTATGGTATCGCCGCCGGGTACAGTGAAAAGAGTAGATCTCGTGATACAAGCGATACGCATTACTGCTAAATTATCTCAAATCCGGAAACCCGAATCTCCCTATTTTCATACAATGAAACACTACATCTTCCTAATCGCTGTTTTCGTTAGCTCCGTTGTCAGCGCCCAGCGGACCGATAAAAAACTTGAGAAAAAGATCAAAGAGACCGTACAGGGGTTTAAGGGCGATGTGGGCGTATATGTAAAGAACCTGCGCACGGGAAGAACCGTAGCCATCAATGCGGATACTGTTTTTCCCACCGCGAGTATCGTGAAGGTGCCCATTCTCATTGGCATTATGAACAAGGTAGAGAAAAAGGAGCTTGACCTGAACCAGAGCCTTGTGTATAAGGATTCATTACTCTACGCAGGAGTGGACATCCTGGGTTCTTTTAAGAACGACGAGAAGATCCAGTTGAAGAAACTGGTTATGCTGATGCTCACAATGAGTGATAATACAGCTTCCCTCTGGCTGCAGTCGCTTGCTGGAGGCGGCACACGCATCAATGAGGTAATGGATAGCCTGGGATACAAAAACACAAGGGTGAACTCCCGCACGGCAGGAAGGCAGGAGATCTGGAAGATATATGGATGGGGACAAACGACGCCTTTTGAAATCGCTTCCATTTTTGAAAGAATTCATAAACGCCAAATGATCTCTGATACGGCGAGCGTGAATATGATGCGCTGGCTGGGAAGAAATTACTGGGATGAGAATTCCATCTCCCAGGTGCCTCCCACCGTGCAGGTGTTCAGCAAGAACGGAGCAGTGAACCAGGTAAGAAGCGAGATATTACTGGTGAATGCAAAAGATCCTTATGTATTTTGTATTATGACGAAGAACAACCAGGATACCCGGTGGACCAGCGATAATGAAGCCTGGATGCTTGCAAGAAGCTTATCAAAGTTGGTTTGGAGCCACTGGGGAACTAATTGAACATTCTCTTAAAACCTCCACCCGAGGTTAATAGCAAACCCCCTAAACCCCGCCCAGGCTCCCCGGCTCCTGATCCTTCCTCCATTCGCATCGATCTCGTGTTCGATGTCAAAAAAAGGAATGTCCACGTCATCGAGGGACTGGCGGAGGTCTTCCTGCTCTGAAGGGCTAAGGCTGGAAACAAAATCAAGCTGGCCGCTCGATCCACCCCAATGCGCTCCCAATATCCACCAGTCGAGGGTAAGGCATTTTGAAAGCCGGAATTGGCTGCCAAACAACAACCCGCCGCTGAAAGAGTTAATGTTCCCATTGAAGAAAGCCGTTCTTGGAGTGCCTGTGCCCGTATAGGTCACGGGAGCCTCCACTTTAAAGTTCGCATAGCGGAGATATGGTGCGAGGTACAATCCTTTCAGGGATTCCTTAAAATAATACCGGAACTCCGGCGTGATGGCGAAATTCCCGACCTGCATCAGTCCTACCTGGATATCGGGTTCATCTACCTGGTCTTTCAGCCAGGATTGAAAAGGCACATCCCCATACGGCTGAAACCGGATCCCCAGAGCAAGGGTGGTATGAGCACCCACGGATCTCTCATACTGAAGGGCGATATTTTTCACAAGAAGAGAGCCCAGGTTCACCTTTATGATATTCTCTTTTCCACTCTCTGGAGGCTTGTGTTCGTTCTGGCTGAAAAGAGGGAAATTCCAGGTCAGGGCAAGAAGGATCAGCAAGTTCTTCATTTGATATCATAAGCAAGAATTGTTCCTTTCCCGGTGAGGCAGCGAAGCAGGGGTATTTTCAGACTTAGACAGTGGCTTAGGATAGTGGATAGGACGGGCGGCCATTGCGTAAATTTGTATATGTCCCTTAGGAAAATTCTATTGTGCATTGTGGTTTTGATTTCCGTTCCGGGAATGAGCCAGCAGAAATTTTCCATCCACGGAACTGTCAAGTCGGCTCAAACCCGGGAAACCATTATCGGGGCAACAGTCTCTGTTACGAATTCCAATTACACAACAGCCAGTAATGAATACGGATTTTACTCCCTTACCCTCGAGGCCGGGAATTATGTTCTCACGGTTTCTTCTGCCGGGATGAAGACCCGGGCATTGGAACTTGCCCTGGACAGCAACATTCAATTGGATATCCTGCTCGAACCAATGGCCCGGGACCTGGATACCGTTGTGCTGATCGCGTCATCACCCGGCAGAAGCTTAAGAGCGCCACAGATGAGTGTTGAGAAGCTGAGTATTGAAGAGATCCGCCACATCCCGGTGATCTTTGGAGAAAGAGATGTGCTGAAGACCCTGCAGCTTCTTCCGGGAGTGAAGCAGGCCAGCGAAGGGAATAGCGGATTTTATGTAAGGGGCGGTGCGTCAGACCAGAACCTGGTGCTACTGGATGAGGCCCCCGTTTATAATGCTTCCCACCTGTTAGGATTCTTTTCCACTTTCAATTCGGATGCGATCAAGAATGTAACCCTTTACAAAGGAGGGATGCCTGCTCAATACGGGGGAAGGTTGTCATCGGTAGTGGATATCCGGATGAATGATGGCAATATGAAAGATTTTGGAGTGAGCGGTGGCATCGGCCTGATCTCCTCCCGGCTGAATGTGGAAGGTCCTGTCGATAAGGAACGCTCGTCCTTCCTGCTGGCGGGCCGCCGGACCTACGCGGATATCTTTCTCAAGCTTGCCAAAGACAGCGTGCTCCGTGATACCCGGCTTTATTTCTATGACCTGAATACGAAACTGAATTTTATACTGGGAAAGAAGGACAGGATCTTTTTCTCAGGTTATTTCGGAAGGGATGTATTAAGCCAGGAGGACCTTGCGGGCATTAATTGGGGGAATATCACGGGCACTTTGCGATGGAATCACATATTCAACACAAGATTGTTCTCCAACACCTCGCTCATTTTCAGCAATTACGATTATAAGATCAATATCAATACCGAGACCACTGACTTCCGTATTTTTTCACAGATCCGCGACTGGAACCTGAAATATGAGATGCAGTGGTATGCAAATTCCAGCCATACCGTTTCCGGTGGATTGAATTCGATCTTTCATACCATCAAGCCCGGGGAGATATCCACGGTAGGGACGGCCGGAAATTTCCAGCTGGGGCTGCCCGACCGGTATTCATTGGAGAATGCGGCGTATCTCAGTGATACCTGGCGTGTGAATGAACGGTGGAGCCTTACCATTGGTTTAAGAACCACCGCTTTTATGGTGCTGGGAAAGGGTGATTTTTATGAGCTGGATGGGGAGGGCCGCGTAACCGATACAACAAGTTATGCAAGGGGAGAGATCGTAAAAACCTGGGTGAATGCAGAGCCGAGGGCCGCAGTGAGCTTTTTAATAAATTCCCGTAGTTCGGTGAAAGGATCGTACACAAGAAATACGCAGAATCTTCACCTGATCTCCAACACCACTTCACTCTCACCCACGGATAAATGGGTAGCAAGCAGCAATATCATCAAGCCCGAGATTGCAGACCAGCTCGCTGTGGGCTATTACCAAGACCTTGGGACGATGTATGAATTAAGCGTTGAGAGTTATTATAAATGGATGCAGAACCAGATCGATTATCGTAACGGCGCCGAGATCTTTACCAATGATCCCATTGAAACTCAATTGCTGTATGGTATTGGAAGGGCGTACGGGATTGAATTCCTGTTGAGAAAAAGAAGGGGAAGCCTCACCGGCTGGATCGGGTATACCCTTTCGAAAACCGAGAGGAAGATCAATGGTGTGAATGATGATAAATGGTACAATGCCCGGCAGGACCGCACACACGACCTCACTCTGGTAGGGATCCTGCAATTGAACAAGAAGTGGACAGTTTCCGCTACCTGGATCTATTATACCGGTGATGCCGTTACCTATCCTGCCGGTAAATACATCATTAACGACCGGGTTTTTTATTATTACACGGACCGGAACAGTTATCGTATGCCGGATTATCACCGGCTAGACCTTGGTGCAACCCTGCAATTGAGGAAAAAGAAACGGTTTTCATCGGAGCTCAATTTCAGCATATTCAATGCGTATGGGAGATATAACGCTTACCAGATCGAATTTGAAGAAAGTGATATTGAACCAGGCAAGACGGTCGCCGTGCAAACCTCGCTTTTCAGCCTGGTACCGTCGATCAGCTATAATTTTAAATTTTGAGAATGAGGTTTTACAAACCATACCTGTTGATCCTAATCGTTTCACTTGTAGCCTGTGAGAAGGTGATCGAAGTGGATATCCGCGAGGCCGACCGCAAATTTGTTGTTGAAGGCGTATTGACCAATACGGGAATTTGTGAAGTGAGACTCAGCCGCTCTGTTCATTTCTCGGATCCGAGTGTATTTCCACCTGTTACAGGAGCCCTGGTGATCATCAGGGATAATGGAGTAGCCCAGTTAGTGCCAGAGGTAAGCGCAGGCGTTTATGAATTAGCAACCTTCATCGGAACGCCAGGACATATTTACGAGCTGGAAGTAAGGATCGGCTCACAGGTTTTCACAGCAATGTCAAGAATGATGTCCCCGGTGCCAATGGACACGCTTTACGTTGCCCCGGGTCCTTTCGGCGGATTCCTCTTCCCACACGTTCAGTACACTGACCCCGCGGGCATTAACAATGCATACCGTTTCATTCAATATAAAAATCGAGTGAAGGACCAGGGTATCTTTTGGGATAATGATGAATTCACAGATGGCCAGACAAGTCTCCTGCGGCTTGACAATGGAGTGAACCGCGATGATGATCCCCGCGCGATCCATTCGGGGGATACCGTTGCCGTGGAGCTTCTTTCCCTCGATGATCCCATTTACCGGTTCTGGTCAACCGTTCAATTTGGCGGTGCTGCAGGCTCAGCATTTACTGCTTCACCGGCAAATCCCATCACGAATATCCAGGGGGGAGCCCTGGGGTACTTCAGCGCGCATAGTGTAACAAGGAGGTCTGTGATCGTACCTTAAAAAAAGAGGCCGTCGCAATGACGGCCTCCTGGATCTCCTTCGGTAAGAAGGATTATTGCTCTAATAACCGTATCATTCTGCCTTGATCAGCTTGATCCTCTTTCTTTCCAGCCCCTGGCTGATCTCGAGGATATAAGCGCCTGCCAAATAGCGGTCGCCGAAGCTGAAGATCTCGCGGTTGGGGATGATTCTTTCCTCGATCTTCCTGCCAAACATATCGAACACCAGAACACGCAGCTTTTCATTACTGAGATCACTGCCCGCTTCGATGGTGAAATTGTCGCGGGTAGGATTGGGCATCACTTTTACAAAGAGACCATCACTGAACGGACTGATCTCGCCCCGGTTCATTGCATTCAGATTATGAGGCACAACTACAGTAGTGGTAGCAGTAGCCACATTACCGCAATCATCTGTGGACGTGATAGTGATCGTGTAGATCCTGTCACTTCCATTGCCGGCTCTTTCCGCCCTGAGCTGTACGTGGTGATCGTCGATCACAACCCAGTCGGGAGAGGTATTACCATCACCTATGCCGTTTACCGGTTCGTTGCTTGTAACTGACAACACATTGGTCACCGGGGAGCAATTATCAACGGCTGTGTAGTTGATGGTCACATTTCTCATTTTATGATTCGGAGGCCAGAGCATATTGGGATCAGCTCCTACATTCGAGATCACGGGCCGGGTGGTATCTCTCACCAGGATGGTCTGGATGCCGGAACTGCTGTTGCCGCAATCGTCGGTGAGCGTCCAGGTGCGGGTAATGATCTCTTCACCGATGCAGCTTCCAGGCTCTGTGACATCGCCGAAAGTAGCATCCAGGGAAGTGTCACAATTATCAGCTTCATCTGTAACATCACCGGTCACTCCCACTGAAGCATCGTGGTCGCAGTTTTCATCCTTATAAATAGTGATATCTGCCGGTGTGGTAAAGCTGGGTGAAGTGGTATCCGCAATGGTGATCGTTTGCACTTTGATCGTAGTATTTCCACATTCGTCTGTGAGGGTCCAGGTGCGGGTGATCACTTCTTCTCCCTCGCAACTTCCGGGGTCAACGTCATCCGTGGGGACCGCATTGAGTGTATTGTCGCAGTTGTCGGATTCATCGGTCACATCACCGGTGATGGAAGTAGAAGCGTCATAGTCACAATTCGCGTCTTTGTAAATGGTGATATTAGCGGGCGCCGTAAATGTCGGGTTCGTAATATCCCCCGAGAAGCTCGCATTCGAGATATCAAAGAAGATATTATCGATCGCTTCGATCTTTATCCTTGCGGTTTCTGTGACCACGCAGGGGAAATTCACCTCGTGAGAGCCGTCGTTAGGTGTGTTTGCGGCCAGCACAGTGGGGAAGGTCAGGCCTCCATCCGTAGACAGGCTGATCTTCACGTTGGCAGCAAGTGTTTCGGAACCATTCACACTCCAGGTCACTGTTTGCGGACCCGGGCACCATTCTTCACCACCGTTGGGAGAAGTGACCGCGAACGGCCCGATCTCTCCATCCACCGTTACCAACATATCATCGCTTTCATTTTGTCCGTTGCCCGGTGCATTGTCCCTTACTGTGAAACGGAAATTGAGCGTACGTGCTACAGAAGGCAGCACTTCCCAATCGTTCCCGTTGGTACCATCCAGGATGCTTGCCAGGATCGGGAATTCGCGGAACTTGTCAAATACAGGGGGCCTTGATCTGAATTCCGGGCCCTTTGTATGTGTAGATGTTGGAACCCAGGGGAAGTCTGCGACATCGGTCAGTTTATCCATTTGTTCCCAGGTGTGTGTGATCCCCCCGTTTTCCGGATCAGAACTGGTTCCTGTCAAACGGAAGGGAGTGGATTTGGGAATGGTATAATCTGAACCCGCATTAGCAGTGGGCGTCTGGTTCGCGATACCGGAAGCATTGCCACAGGCTTGTCCCTTCAGGTAATCAGTGGCCTGTTGGATACTGATGGCTGCGAAATAGTGGTCGCGAAGCGGAACAACGTGATATTGTACGGGTGGACTTCCGCCGCCATAACTCATAATGGTGCTTCCGCTTCCGGGTTCCATCTGCGCATTATCGTTATCATCCTGGTGCGTGAATACGTGATTTGCGCCGGCCTGGTGGCCAAATTCGTGGGTGAGCATAATTTCAGAGTAAACGCCTGTTGCATCCCAGTTGCCACGGGTAGTGAATCCCCGGGCTTTTGTAGCATCATTACATACACTGCCGATTGCGCCCGCGTTTCCGTAGCTGTCCCCGCTGGTGCTGATACGGACCAGGTGGCCGATATCGAAATTTGCGGAACCGATCTCATCAGTGATGGTTGTTTGTGCCTGGGTGTTGATGGGGTCGGAACCCGGATCACCATCAGGGAAAGGGTCCGTTCCGCTGTCGAGGAAGATAATGTCCTCATTGTTGTCGATCATCACCAGCCGGGCCCCGAAGTCCCTTTCGAAGATCGCATTAACCGTTGTCATTTGTTCGGTAAGCTCAACCATTACATCTGCACGGCGGGTGGCGTCAGGGTCTCCGGGATTTGAATAATCATCGGAGAACATCCAGTTCGCCGCCAATGCCAGGCGATAGATCCTTAGCTTCATATCATCGGCATTTTTTGCAGCGTTCAGGGTTGCCACCCTGTTGGTGATGGCCTTACCTATGGAACTGCATTCGAAAGCGGGCTCATCAAGGCCTGATTGCAGGCCGATCACGTAAAGATTTTCCTTGCGCTCGATACGTTCAATGAAACGGATGCCTTTTTCAGTCGTCAGCACTACTCCGCTAAACCCGAATTTGCTATAGGTAAACCGTATCGTGTTGGCAGGGTTCTGCAGGCTCACGCCTGAATAAGATTTTATCTCAGGAAATTTGGCAGCCAGCCCCGGCTGCATCATCGGAGCTTCCACCACCCGGAATTGTTCCGGCTGGCCGGTTTCATCGGGGACGGTTAAAATGAAAGAAGATGCTTTTGCCGAAACAGCATTTTCGTTTGGCGCTGTTTGGAGCGCGCTCTTCATAGCGGACTCATTCAAAGTGAAGAGTTTGAAATCAGCAGGCCGACTTCGTCCTGCAAAGGGGTTACGCCCCAATGCTGACTCGGACACGGGTGTCCAGTGGTCCTGTGACCAACCCGCGATCGCCAACAGCATTGAAAGAAATGTCAGGAAATTCCTTCTCATAATTTTTGGTTTAATGGTTTACAATAAATGGTTTCCACCCAAAGGAAATGGCGTCCACGGGGTATGGAATTCCGGGTGCTACTTACCAGGAACCTACGCTAAATGGAGAGACTTCAATGGATATTGTTTCGAGGTGGTTGAGCGATGGGGCGTCAAAGTAAGAAAAAATTATATTCAACCGTGAGAACGAGATTAAAAATTAGTGAAGGGTGGATTTGAGAAAGCCTGCGGTCGTTTTATTACGTGGCATATCGTTTGACTTTCAGTCTTAAAACATTATGACTGAGACGCGACAGCTTCGGAACCTGCGCTACCTGGCGAAACTGATGGATGCGCGGTTCCGAATTCCCGGAACCTCGGTCCGCTTTGGATTTGATGCGCTGATCGGCTTGATTCCGGGATTGGGAGATCTTGCGTCACTGGCGATCTCGGGTTATATTCTTTCCGTTGCATCTAAAATGGGCGCGAGCCGGAATGTGATGGCCCGTATGATGCTGAACAGCGGGATTGATGCGCTGATCGGCTCGATTCCTGTTCTCGGTGACATTTTCGATGTGGCGTTCCAGGCCAATCAAAAAAACATCCGGCTGCTTGATCAGCATTTCAATCACGGTCGCTACCGCGGGGGCGCCACAAAAGTGGTGGTTCCGGTGGTCATTGTTTTACTGGCCCTGTTTGCCGGCCTGTGCTGGTTGATCTATAAGCTGATCGTTTGGATCTTCTGATCGTAGCAGGTTAATTCATAAAACCCCTGATCAGGTCCATCAGGTTGCCATTTTTCTTTTGTTGTTCCTGGGCACCCCCGGCGAATTGTTTGATGATATCAAGCATACCGCCTCCGCCCGAATCATTTCCACCGCCACCCCCGGTGAAACGGTTCAACAGGTCGCCAATCCCACCTCCGCTGCCATTATCAGAAAGCCTTGATTTATTTCCGGTGATGGAGCCGATTAGGTTCTCCAGGGAAAAATTATTGTCGTTGGGGTCATTGGTCTTATTGATCAGGTTGCTGAGCACATTGGGGATCAGGTTACCGGAAAGACTGTTTGCCTGGTTGTTATTCATATTATACTTGTTCATCAGCTTGCTGGCAAAATGCCCCATCATCATATTTACAATGGGATTTTGCAGCAATCCTTTTTTTCCGGTATTACCACCCTTAAAAAGCTGGAGAAGAGATTCCAGTCCCCCTCCCGCTACCATATTGCGCATCCCGGATGCCACGGTATTCGTCGCTTCCGCTACCACCTCATTATTATATTCATTGGGAACTTCAGGATTATCTACCACGGTTTCCTGGGCGTTGCCGCGTACCAGGTCAAAGAGTTCTTTAAGCATAAAAAGTAATTTCTCTGAAGTTAGGTTTAAAAAATTACTTTCTGACGCTTGTTGAAGTTTCCCAAAAGCCGTCGGTGAAAAAAAACCGGGGGATGCAAGTGTCAGTCATTCAAAAGAGAACGAATGATCCTCACGGGGATGATGCTAAAATTTGAACCGCGGTCAAATTCGTAGATCATCGCGTAAAAAGCTTTTTCCAATAGATAGTTTGCCAGCAGAATGCGGAGTTCCTCTTCTTTATGAGGGATCAATTCGCTTCTTCTCATTTTATCCAGGTATGCTGTTAAAAAAACTCCCGTAATGGCTGAAGACCATAAACCTGCAAACGGCAGGTAGGAAGAAAGGTCGTTCGTGATCCTGCCCGGAGGGGCAAGAAATCCTTCATAACCTACATAGAAAAAAGAGCGGATCATTGAGGCCACATCCCTTAAGCAGGAGCGTTTCAACCTTCTTTCACTGATATGACGGGAAGGGTTTCCACCAAAATCGTGGATGTAAAGATCTTTACCACTAAACAGGATCTGGGCCAGGTTGAGGTCACCGTGTATGCGGATCTTCAGGGCATCTATCTTATTTGCATAGACCTTCCTGAGCATACCGTCGATCTCACCAGACCGGTCAAGGAGTTCCTGCATTTCAGACCTGAAGGAATCAGGTGCGGAGGAAATTGAGCGATTCATCCTGGAGAAAGATTCGCGGAAGGGTACTCGCATAGCGGCATAGAGTGAGCGTTGATAGTGCAGGGAAAATTTTTCCGGTACAAAATCAGGAAGATCCGAACTGCCAAGAGCCAGGTGCAGTTCAGCGATCCGTTTTCCCATCAGTGCGGCCTGTGAACTGCCACGATCCCCCACCAGGGTGAGTACCTCCGGCGGAATCGCGTATTGGTGGGGAGTGTGTATGGGTGAGCGTGCACTTCCCGGCAGGTCACGATAGACATCGGGATGAGCCAGGATCCTTTCAATATAGTTTTGTACCCGTTCCTGCATAAAACTGTAACCGGTACCGTGGTTTTCGATCATTGTTTGCAGCAAACCGAGGGGAAATGCATTGGCCGGCGTTCTCAATTCAGCCCTTCCATAAAATGTTGGTGTGTTAGGGAAGGAAGCTTCTTTGGTGAGGAAACGTGCAATCTCCAGGTCAGGGTGAAGGATCGATTCCACTTTACGGTAAACCTTTAAGAAGTATTTGTTATTGAAAACGATGGCTGTATTGCTCTGCAAGAGCCCTGAATGGATCTTCGGCTGAAGCGATTCCGTTTCAAGCATTTTCCGAACGGGCTCTTCGATCACGAACCGGATCTCACTGCCTTCAGATCTTTCCTTCGGATGAATGCCCCGCATCAAAAGCCAGTTTTGAAATTCTTCGGTGTAGAGGGCATCACATAGAAACCCCATTTTTTTACCGTTATGAACAGCGGTGACAATTGCTACAGGATTTCTTTCAGCAATGGCGAGTCCCTCGGCTTCGTTGACAAGTGTAACCGGGAAATGATAAGTTTCAGGAATCCCGGCCTTGAAGATCGCCTGGAGAATGAACCAGTAAACCGTGTTTTTTCCATTATGGATGGTTAAATGGAGATGGAGGCGGCAATCATACAGCAAAGACCTGTCGCCGCTGAACCAGGCCACCTTATCGAGGTATGCCGGAAGAACATTCTTCTCAATGGTTCTCAAAGTGGATGGAGACACCATCTCCGAAGGATCGGCAAGAGCAAGCTGCGGGAGGTTTGCGCGGTCGGAAATTCTTTGCTCATCGGGATACAGCAGGAACCATTGAAAACCATATGGACTCAGCGTGAAAAAATAGGGGCTTTTTTCCTGGATGGCAGGGAAACGGTTCTTGCTGAAAATTTCCACCGGAATATGGCCCGCAAATTTTTGCAGGTCTGCCTCACAAGGCTGGGTAAACTTGGAAAGATTGGTAATGATCAGCACGGTTTCTCCTTCATAGCTGCGGGTAAAGGCAAGTATTTTGGGATTCTCCACATTCAGGAAACGGATATCACCCCTTCCGAAAACCTTATGCAGCTTACGCACACTGATCATCCTTTTCATAAACCAATAGAGCGAAGAAGTATTAGCCCGTTGGGTATCCACGTTGATGGTTTCATAATGGTAAGCCGGGTCCTGTATCACGGGGAGATAAAGATGCCGGGGTTCGGCATCCGAGAAACCGGCATTCCTGTCGGGGCTCCACTGCATTGGCGTTCTAACACCGTCCCGGTCACCGAGATAGAAATTATCTCCCATCCCGATCTCGTCTCCGTAATAGATCACCGGTGTGCCGGGCATAGAGAAGAGAATGGAGTTCATCAGCTCGATCTTCCTTCGGTCATTTTCCATCAGTGGGGCGAGGCGGTGCCTGATCCCGAGGTTGATCCTTGCTTTTGAATCGCGCACGTAGGCCCGGTACATATAATCGCGCTCTTCATCGGTGACCATTTCCAGTGTCAGTTCATCGTGGTTGCGCAGGAACATCGCCCACTGGCATTGTTGCGGAATGGGCGGGGTTTGATCAAAAATATCCGTGATCGCGTGCCGATCTTCCGCCTGGACTGCCATATACATCCGGGGCATCAGGGGGAAATGATAGTTCATATGGCATTCATCACCCTGGCCAAAATATTCGGCCGCTTCCTCCGGCCACATATTCGCTTCAGCGAGAAACATAGTACCCGGGTACTTTTCATCAATGAACCGGCGAAGAGTTTTCAGGAATTCGTGTGTTTCAGGCAGGTTTTCACAGTTGGTGCCATCGCGTTCGAATAAATAGGGAACCGCATCCAGCCGGAAACCATCCACTCCCATTGCGCACCAGAACTCGATGATGCGCAGGATCTCTTCCTGCACGGTTTCATTATCAAAATTCAGGTCGGGCTGGTGATGAAAGAAGCGGTGCCAGTAGTACTGTTTCGCCACCTCATCCCAGGTCCAGTTCGATGTTTCAAAATCCTGGAAGATAATTCGGGCATCCTGGTAACGCGTGGGGTCATCGCTCCAGACATAAAAATTGCGTTCATTGGAATCCCGTGGTGCATTGCGCGCCCGCTGAAACCAGGGATGCTGATCCGAGGTGTGATTCAACACCAGCTCTGTAATTACTTTCAGGTTTCTCTTATGCGCTTCTGAGAGGAACTCCCGAAAATGAGAAATATCGCCATAGCTGGGATTGATGCTGTAATAATCCGCGATGTCATACCCGTCATCACGAAGCGGGGAAGGATAAAAAGGCAGTATCCAGATTGCCGTGATGCCGAGTTCCACCAATTGGTCGAGCTTTTCCGTGAGGCCCTTCAGGTCGCCGATCCCATCCCCGTTGCTATCGCGAAAAGCTTTAATATGAATTTCGTAAATGATCGCGTCCTTATACCAATGTAGCTTCTCGTCCAGATCCATATTAACTGATTTAGTGCCAGGGGGAAGTACCTGCTCTCTTATAGCACGAAGCTTGCCATTTCAAAGTTATTACAACGGCCTGCACCTGAATGCGACGGAAAAATTTTAATTCTATTCTAATAAGAGTGTAAAATTTTCCCCACTCTGTTTTAATATTATTCTAATTGAATCGGGCTCTTCTACGGCACAATCATAGGTACCTTTAATGTATGATGAGGCGATTGTTTATTGTGTCGAACAGGTTGCCGGTTACGATCACTGAGGGAATACCACGTCCTGCTGCTGGCGGCCTGGTAACGGCAATGGAAAGCTACCTGGCAGAAAAGTACCCGGGCCAGGGGGAATTCAACGAAGTATATTGGGCCGGTGTGGCAGGCTGCAACGTATCGGATTGGAGGGCTGCGCAGGAAAAAATTCCGCCATCGCGGTTCGAATATATCCCGGTCTTTCCGGAAGCTTCGGAATATGATGATTATTATGCAGGATTTTCGAATTCCCTGCTCTGGCCGCTGTTTCATTATTTCCCTTCCTATGCCGGGTATAATAAACAGCATTTCGAAACATACCTGTCCGTTAACCAGAAATTCGCGGATACACTCAGCCGGCAGCTTCGAAGCGGAGACACGGTGTGGATTCACGACTATCACCTCCTTCCGCTTTCTGCAATGTTGAGAAAAGCAGTTCCCGGACTGCGGATAGGTTTTTTCCTGCATATCCCTTTTCCTTCTTTCGAGATCTTCCGGCTGATGCCGCGCCGCTGGCAACAGGAAATGCTGAACGGATTGCTGGGCGCCGATCTCATCGGCTTTCATACCATTGACTATGCTTCGCATTTCCTGAAGACGCTGAAAATGAATTTTGGGATCGACAGCGAAAGGAATACAATACTTCACGATAACAGGCTGATCAAGGTGGATGTTTTTCCGATCAGCATCAACTTCAGGAAGTTTCACGATTCTTATGAGGATGAAAAGGTGATCTCACTGAGGGGATCGATCCGGAAACAGGTGGGGGATAAGAAGATCATTTTCTCGGTTGACCGGCTGGATTATACAAAAGGTGTAGGCAATCGTCTTCGCGCCTATGAGCATTTTTTAAGAACGAACCCCGATTACCACGGGAAAGTCGTTTTCATCCTGGTAATCGTTCCTTCGCGGGATACCATTCCTGCTTATATCGAAAGAAAGAGGGAGATCGATGAGATCATCAGCCAGATAAACAGCAGTTTAGGTAGCCTGGAATGGATGCCGGTGATCTATAATTACAATACGCTGGATTTTGAAAATATGGTCGCGTTCTACGGTAGCTGCGACCTGGCGCTGATCACTCCACTCAGGGATGGGATGAACCTGGTATCTAAGGAATTTGTAGCAAGCCGTAAAGACCGTCGCGGCGTGCTCGTGCTGAGCGAGATGGCGGGATCCGCCCGGGAGCTGACACACGCTTTAACCATCAATCCCAACGATATTGAAGAGATCGCCGATTGCATAAAAGAAGGGCTGGAGATGCCGCCCGAGACCCAGGAAGTGTGTATGGAGCATATGCAAAAAAGAGTTTGCAATTATG
>CAMLEM010000004.1 GCA_946479005.1 uncultured Chitinophagaceae bacterium
TTTTATTATGAACCCCTGATTGCTTTCCGTTATTTTTTCTGGATGAAAACCCTGGTCAGGCATCCTGACTTTGCGGATAAAAAATTTGACATTGGTTGCGTGCCGCAGAACATTCAGACACTCAGCCGGCAACTCGTGACCGAATATGGTAAGATCCCCTCTACTGAAATTTGGAACACCGAATGTATCAACACAGCCATTATGCAGGTGGAGTTCTACAGGGACTCCGGATATTTTTCCGGCACATCAGACATCCGGAAGATCTATGATTCAATGGAGGAGACCCTGGCCCATATAAAGAAGCAGGCCGAGCTCGGAGTAAAATCCATACCCGGAGGAGACAGCCAGGGAAGTACACTCCGGTTTTATTATAACAGGGTCATCCTGGGAGACAATACAATTCTTGTAAAATCCGAAGGAAACCGGGCGGTCTACCTGAATTACAACGTGCTCAACTACATAACGACCCGGGACTCCAGGTTTTTTGAGCAATGTGAAGCAGACATCCGGAACATTTTAAAGAAATCAACGCTGATCAGTGAGACCAGCGAGCGGCAAAGGAATATTTTCTTCGGTATACTTCACGCGAAGATCTCTGAACGAAAAAAACATTTACAATGACCTCAGGGGAATTACAGCAGGAATTATTCGGTACCATCAGGAAGAAGGTAGACAAGACCCGGTCGGTGGTCGATGAAGTGGCAAAACTCCTGGAGATCAGTACAGACAGTGCTTACCGCCGGATGCGCGGTGAGATCACGGTCCCTTTCCACGAACTTTATTTGTTATGCAAACATTTCCAGGTTTCTCTCGACAGGGTGATGAACATAGCCCCCTCAGGGATTTTGTTCCAGGGTAATTATGTGGCCAAAGATTTCCAATTTTCCGATTACCTGCAGAGTGTGATGAAGAACATGGCCTATATGAACAGTTTTACGGAAAAGAAGTTTTATTATCTCTGCAAGGACCTTCCCATTTTTCATCATTTCCACGTACGTGAGATCGCCGCTTTCAAATGGTTTTTCTGGATGAAAAGTTATTTTGAGTTCCCCGAGTTCAATGATAGGAAATTCCGGTTCGGCGATCACGCGGAAGAGCTGTTCGTGGTGGAACAAAGGATACTTGACCTCTATAACCAGATCCCCACCGTGGAAATCTGGAACCTGGAAACGATGAATATCTTTTTTAGGCAGATCGATTTTTACAGGGATGGCGGCATTTTTGAAACCGATGAAGATGTTTACAGGTTGTATACCGCAATTGAAAAGCTTTGGAATCATTTGGAAGAACAGGCGGCCCTGGGGTATAAGTTCCGGATAGATGACCCGGGTAAGAAAAGCATTTCCCCGATGAGCATGTATTTTAATGAAGTATTGCTTGGGGATAACAATATGATGGTGGAGCTGGATGGTGTGAGGATCGCTTATGTTTCACATACAACCATCAATTTTATGCATACGATGGATAAGGGGTTCACGGATAATATGTACAACCATATTCAGAACCAGATGAAACGGTCTACCCTGATCAGCGAGGTGAGTGAAAAGGAAAGATCCCGATTCTTTCGTATCATTCGCGACAAGATCGCGCGGAGAAAACAGGCATTGGGTGCCTGAGCAGTTTCATATTGGCAGGTATTTTGTCATTCAACGTAAAAACACAATTATGTTTCGGAAAATCTTTACTGCAGCGGCCATTTCATTGAGCCTTGCGTCCTGCGAAACATTCGGCAATCTGCCCGGTGTGGGTGTAACCGAAGAAGAGGCTGCGGGTGGGATCCGCCAGGCTTTGAACCAGGGCGTGTCGAAGGGGATCGGCCTTCTGAACCGTACCGACGGATTTTTTGGAAATGCATTCTATAAGCTTTTGCTTCCGCCGGATGCGCAGAAGATCGAAAATACCCTCCGTGACCTGGGGCTGGGGAAGAAGGTTGACCAGGCGATCCTCCAGATCAACCGGGCAGCAGAAGATGCTGTGGGATATGCAGCGCCTATTTTTGGTGATGCGATCCGGGAGATGACTATAATGGATGCACTGAACATCATCAGGGGCCCGAATAATGCGGCAACAGAATATTTTCGGCAGAAAACGACCGACAAACTGATCAGCGCCTTTTCGCCTGTGATCAAAACTTCACTGGATAAGCTCAATGCTACAAAGTATTATGCGGATATCGTTAACCTCTACAACGACTTTCCAACCACCATCCGAAAGATCAACCCTGACCTTCCTTCCTACGTGGTAGGCAAAGCAGTGGATGCCCTTTTCGACCAGATCGGCAAGGAAGAGGCTAATATCCGGGAGAATCCGCTGGCTCGAACAACAGAGTTGCTGAGAAAAGTGTTTGGAAGCGTCGCCAGGAACTAAGGATCGCCCGGATTTCACGAAAACATACGGTAGAAATACAACCGATTTCCTTAAAATAACGTCAAAATCGGGTGAAATGCTCTCATCCTGTCAGGGAGCATTTTATCTTGTCCTGTAAATCTTTCCGTATGAAAACTTTTTTACTCTTTTTAGCCCTCAGCCTCACCGCCTCTGCTCAATCCCAGTTAAAGCTCAAAGACCTTGTTCCTAAGAAGACTTCTTCGCTTACCGAAGAGGAAGCGGGGCAGGGCATCAAGGAAGCCTTGTTGCAGGGGGTGAGTTCTGCTGTGCTGAACCTGAACAAAACCGATGGTTTTTACGGCAGTGAATTTTATAAAATGCTGATGCCTCCCGACGCAAAGAAGATCGAGAAGACGGTTCGGGACCTGGGGATGGGATCTAAAGTGGATGAAGCCATCCTGGCCATTAACAGGGGTGCGGAAGAGGCTGCAGGACTGGCAAAGCCGATCTTCGTTGACGCAATCAAGGAAATGACTCTCTCTGATGCACTGAAGATCGTGAAAGGCGAAAAGAATGCAGCTACGAATTATTTCCGGGAGAAAACAAGGGCGAAACTGGTGATTGCCTTTACGCCTTCCGTAAAAACTTCGCTGGAGAGTACCGAAGCCACAAAGTATTACGGAGATGTGGTGAACACTTATAACAAGCTTCCCACCACCTTCAAAAAAGCAAACCCCGATCTTACATCTTATGTCGTTGAGAAAGCTTTGGATGCCCTGTTCGACCAGGTAGCCAAAGAGGAAGCCAATATCCGCGCCAACCCCGCTGCGAGGGCCAACGATATTCTGAAAAAAGTGTTTGGATCCAAATGACCTGAAAAATCATTCGGGGAACACACTCCAGAAAAGATAAACCACCCTTCTTCTCGGGTCGGAAATCGAATAGTCCGTGATCCGTGGATTGGGTAGCGATTCGCCTTTTCCTTCGTAGAGATAAAGAATGTTCCGGATATAGCCCTGGCTTCCCGCTCTTGTGCTTGCATATTTTTTGAAAAGCTCTATCACTTGCTGTGCCCGGGCGTTTGAAAGTTCTTTGTTCAGTGCCTTATTGTCCGGATCGGTTCCTGAAAGTTTGAGCCGGTCCGTCAGCTCCCTGTGCAGGTTAGATCCTTCAGCGATCGTTGTTGCATCGGCATAGCCTTTGGCTGTGATCACGAGTGAAAGCGGGAAATCGGGATATTTCCTGGTGAACTTATCGATCTCCAGCGCCGCAGGCTCGAATATCTTTTCGATAGATTTTGCCAGGTTAGGGGAAACCGTGTAACTGCCCGGACTGAAAAATACATCCTGGTCGATCTTCACAACGGTGTTTTGACTGATCAGGTCGGAAAGAAAATTGATCTTATCATTGATGGTTTTCGCCGAGCGGCGGGCATAGGCCAGTGTTTTGAGGAGACTTTCCCAGTCCGACCTGTTCACCACCGCTTCCCCGATACGGATCAGGTGATTGGCTTTTAAAGAATCTATTTCAGAAGTGGCCTTGTTGATATAGCTATTGATACGAGCCGAACTGGTATCGTCCATCTCATTCTGGGCCTGCTTCTTTTTCACCTGTTCACCAAGATCTGTCAGGGTGACTTTTTGGGTGGTCAGGGTGGAATCCACCACAGCCAGTTCTTTTTTTGCGTCGGTGACCTTTTGCTGAGGTACGCAGGAAGCCATCCCTGCGACGAGGAGCAGTAGAAGCGTGGGTCTAAAGGCTATCCGCTTTCTCATAAGCCGCGTTTTTGATCCTCTTAAAGTTAAAGAAAATAAACTCAGGCAGAATGGGAAAGTAGCACCTGCCAGGCGGCTGAAACCTCCTTTTTTTCGAGCAGTTTTTTGGCGTGGCGATGCAGTTCAGTTTCCAGTTCGGCGGGGTTAAGGCTGTAATACTGAATGATCTGTTTCAGGTGGGCATCGTCAAAAGAAGGGTCTATAACGGGAAGTTCAGTGACATTGGCCAGCATCGCCAGGTCGTTCCCGGAAAGGATGGGGCTCCTGCGAACCGATTCCGGGAGGGCATCAAATCCTATCCCCAGGTGGACGTTTGGCTTTTCTACCTGGAATAGATTGGTTTCATCAACAACACAATACCAATCGGCACCGAGGCGGGCTATATGGTTGATCTTTCGCTGGTCCATCTTTCGGTTCTCATCCACCAGCGAATCATCAATATGCATTCGCAGCACTTCACAGATCACCAGGTTCCCGGCTCCTCCTTCCTCTCCCAGCTTTTTGATCTCCTGCACTCGGCATTCGAGTTTCACCTTACTTTCTTTTACCATTGGGGGCTTAACAAGCGTAGCCTTCTCTTCCGTAAAACCTGCCTTGACGAATTCACTGACCCCTTTCGGGTATTCGCAGCTTGCCAGTGAGACCTGCTGCACCATATCATAAGTGACAATGTTTATGACTACCTCGGGCACCTCTTCCACATTCTGCAGGGTATGTTTGGTGGTATTATCTCTCACCCTCCTGGAAGGAGAAAAGATCACAATGGGCGGATTGGATGAGAAGAGGTTGAAAAAACTGAAGGGGCTCAGGTTTACTTCACCGGCAGCGCTGATGGTACTGGCAAAGCAAACAGGGCGGGGGGCGATCACGTGTTGCAGGAAGTATTGTTTCTCGCCGGGCTTCAGGTCTTTCAGGTCGAGGATCATTGCGATATCCTGGTTTTTTTCAATTCGAGTATGCTCCAGTCCGTTTCCTCGGCGATGATGGTGTTTTGCAAAACTCCCAGTCCATCTATCTCCATTTCCACCACATCATCGGGCTTTAGCCATTGTTCCTGGTAGTTGGGATCATTCAGTTTCCCGGTTCCGTTCAACTCGAGAAAGCAGCCTGTACCTACGGTTCCGCTGCCGATCACGTCGCCGGGAAAAAGGTCCACCCCGTATGAAGCCCGTTCGATGAGCTCGGCAAAGGTCCAGTCCATATCCCCGAGATTTCCTTCGCTGACGAGGATATCATTCACTTTACACTTCATTTTCAGGTTCCAGTTTTTACCGCTATGGCCTTCCTTGGCAGGTATCTCAAAAGACTGGAGTTCATCGGGGGTCACCAGCCAGGGACCGATGGCTGTGGCAAAATCCTTTCCTTTGGCAGGCCCCAGGTTCAGCAACATCTCTTCCATTTGCAGCCGCCGGGCACTGAGATCGTTCATTATCATCAGCCCCCCGATATATTCATCGGCTTCACTGGCGCGTATGTTCCGTCCCGGTTTGCAGATCACGATGGCTGCTTCCAGCTCAAAATCCAGCTTTTCAAAATGATCCGGCATACATCTTATTTCCCCGGGACCTACAATGCTGTGATGGTTAGTAAAATAAAAAATGGGATACTGGTCGAACTCGGGGATCATATCCACTTTTCTATTCCGCCGCGCTGACGCCACGTGCTGGCGGAAAGCATAACCATCCCGGCAGGAGGTAGGGAAGGGCACCGGAGCGATCAGCTCCACCTGCGACAGGGGCAAGGCCCGGTTGCTGGTGCGCGTGCCCTCCTTCAATAACAGCTCGCCGGCCAGAGCAATAGGATAGGAATCTTCCCAATAGTTCAGGAACATATTCATCGTGTTGGGAAGATCCGGGTGCAGCACTTCCATATCATATACCATATCCTTTATCAGCACACCGAGCTGTTCACGGCCTTCAACTAAGTAACTGATTAATTTCATTTGAGGGTTTGAGAGCTGCAAATTAATGCAAACCTTTGCGGATAGAAAGAAAAACACGATGTCATCCCGATACTTTACCCTGCTCCTTTTATTTTTTATCGATCTTTCCTTCGTTGCGCCTGATAAAAAGGCCTGGATACGGATCAATCAATTGGGTTACACGCCGGAGGGCATCAAGGTGGCGGTGTATGCGGCTGACCACGAACGGGTGATCACTGATTTCTACCTCGCGGATGCCCTCACCCGCGAGATCGTTTATGAAGGCAAAGCAGGGAAGGCCTTCGGCGCTTACGGGCCTTTTAAACAAACCCAACGGCTGGATTTTACAGAATTTAAGAAGGAGGGTGAATATATTTTGGTCACAGATGGAGCAGAGTCGCCCAGTTTCCGCATCGGTAAAGAGGTTTATAAAGGCAGCGCTGATTTTTGTCTCCGATATATGCGCCAGCAGAGAAATGGTTTCAATCCTTTTTTGAAAGACAGCTGTCACACACGCGATGGCTATACTTTGTATGGCGGGGCTGCGGGTCTTCCCGACAGCACCTATGTGGCCGTTTCGGGCGGATGGCACGATGCCAGTGATTACCTCCAATATGTGACCACCTCGGCGAATGCCACCTATCACCTGTTGATGGCAGCAAGGGATTTCCCTGGTGTGTTCGGCGATGAGAAGCTGGCCAATGGCCTTGACGGCAGGAATGGAATGCCCGATGTGCTGGATGAAGCCAAATGGGGACTCGAGTGGTTGATAAAGATGCATCCCCGGAAGAACTGGATGTTCAACCAGGTGGCCGATGACAGGGATCATATGGGTATGAGAATACCGGCGCAGGACAGTTTTTACAAACGGGGCATTGAGCGGCCCGTTTATTTTCTCACCGGGGAGCCGCAGCAACGTGGCAGGTATATGAACCAGACCACCGGCACTTCGTCAACAGCTGCCAAATTCGCCAGCGCATTTGCCCTGGGCACAGAGATTTTCACCGACAGGCCCTTTACAGAACTATTGCGGGAAAAGGCAAAAACCGCTTATGAATTTGCCCTGAAAAAACCCGGTTACACGCAAACGGCTTCAGTGGCGGCGCCTTATATCTATGCCGAAGAGAACTGGGTGGATGATATGGAGCTGGCTTCAGTTGCCCTGGCGCGTTTGGAGGATAAGAACGAGATGATCAAAAAGGCGTTTGAGTATGCAAAGCAGGAACCTCTCACCCCCTGGCTGGGAACAGATACCGCTGCCCATTACCAGTGGTATCCCTTTATCAACCCCGGTCATTATGAACTGGCGAAGCTTTCGAAAGGCAAGACCCGTGCGACCCTGGTCGAATATTACAGGCAGGGAATTGAAAAGGTTTGGGAGAAAGCTTCCGTGAATGCGTTTTACCGGGGCGTGCCTTTCATCTGGTGCAGTAATAATCTTACCGTTTCCTTTGCCATTCAATGTTACTGGTACCGGCAGCTGAGCGGCGACACGAAATATCTTGCGCTTGAACAAGCCTGCTTCGACTGGATCTTCGGGATGAATCCCTGGGGAACAAGTATGGTCTATGGATTGCCTTCCTGGGGCGATACGCCCGTAGATCCGCATTCGGCTTTTACGCACCTTAGGAATTACCCCGTCGATGGAGGGCTGGTGGACGGACCGGTCTATGGAAGCATTTTCAAAGGGCTGATCGGCATTAAGCTGTACCAGGCCGATGAGTACAGCCTCTTCCAGAGCGACCTGGCTGTTTACCACGACGATTACGGGGACTATAGCACCAATGAACCCACGATGGATGGAACGGCCTCTCTTATCTATTTGCTGGCTGCAAAGGAAAAGGGCTTTTAAGGGCGTCTTTAGCATCCTCTTAGCATTCTACTGACCCGGGTCAGCCCTGCTCTCCGGCTCATTTATTATCTTTGCCGCCATGCATTTTGAAAAGATCCACAATAAAGGCCAGGCCCGTTTATTCAAGAACGATTTCCTGGAAATGCTAACCAAGACCCACCCCCTGGTGATCTGGGGAATGTATATCCCGGTGATCGCTTATATGCTTTATTATTCAAATGCAAAGCTTGGCTTTACAGGTGGGAGAGTGGCCCTGGTGTTTTTCGCCGGGATGTTCTTCTGGTCATTTTTTGAGTACATCGCCCACCGCTTCCTTTTTCATTTTGAAGCAAGATCGGAGAGTATGCGGAAGTTCGTTTACACGCTTCACGGGAACCACCATCACTATCCCCGCGACAGGCAGCGCCTGTTCATGCCGCCTATTCCCAGCATCATCATCGCTTCAGCGCTGTTTGGATTGATGTACCTGGTAATGCGCCAGTACACTTTTATGTTCTTCCCCGGCTTCATCTTCGGCTACCTGATGTATGGCACGATGCATTATGCCATCCACGCCTGGAACCCTCCGTTTAAATGGATGAAGGGACTTTGGAGAAATCACCATCTTCATCATTACAAGAATGAACACAATGGTTATGGAGTGAGCTCTACTATCTGGGACCACGTGTTCGGAACAATGTTCGACCTGAAGAGAGAAAAAGAGGACAAGGAAAAGGTGAAAGAGCTGATGTTCGGGAAGAAAGAGTGATCACCATTTCTCATCTTCGGGTATATTATCGTCTTTTTTGAATTGATCTCCCTGACGGCGGCTTTGCGCTTTCTGTACCTGTCGCTCGATGATCAGCGCGGTGATGATCACGGCTGCATCCGTTCCCTTATTCGCTTCCAGGGTTGCGTACAATTTCTTTTCACTTATATCAAGCCTGTAAAGCAGCCGGACCAGCCGGTTAAAATCATTGGCTATCAGGTCGCTGATCCTTGTTTCAATGAGTTCGCGGAGCCGTTCATCCGGAACCCCGGTTCGCGCGATCTCCAGTTTTCCTGCCAGCGATCTCAATATGTCCGTGTTTTCCATTTCACCTGTATTTTTCCATCACTCCCATACCAAAGAGTGCAAGATCATATTTTACCGGGTCATCGGGATCGAACGTTTTCAATTTTTCGGTAAGCTCCAGCGCTGCCTTCCAGTCTGTTTGCTTTCTCGACAACAAACCCAGCTTCCTGGATACCCGTGCTACGTGGAGGTCCACGGGGCAAACAAGCTGGGAAGGTTTGATCTTTTTCCAAAGGCCGAAATCCACCCCATTTTTATCCCTTCTCACCATCCAGCGCAGGAACATATTCAGTCGTTTGCAGGTGGAGCCCGATTCGGGAGTGGAAATATGTTTCCTGGTTCGGGCAGGTACATCTTCCAGCGAGAAAAAATAATGATGAAAGCCGGCTAAAGCCTTGCCGGTGTGCGTATCGTTTTTGTTCAGCCATTGCGAGAAAGCCTGTTCGAGGCTGATGTTATTCCTGAAATGAAACCGGAAGAATTCGATGAAATAGAGGAGATCCGTGCTGTTGAAAGTCCGGTGACAGAAATGTTCAAGCTTTTTGAGGTCCCGTGGGCCGTGCCCTACACAGAATTGATGAGGAGAATTATCCATCAATTGCATCAGTTCCCTTCCTTTCCGGATGATGGTGTTGCGATTACCCCAGGCGAAAATGGCCGCAAGGAATCCCGAGATCTCGATATCCTGTTTTTTACTGAAAGAGTGAGGTATCGAAATGGGGTCAGATGCGATGAAGGAGGGCTGATCGTATTCGAGGGTTTTCCGGTCCAGCAATGCCTTTAGATCTTCCAGGACTGTTGATTTTTGCGAAGTTATTCCTTCAGGGGTCATAAAAAGAAGAAGGCCGGGTGAATCACCGGGCCTTCCTGGGGTAGGATTAACTGAAGAAAAACCTTTCTAAACGGGGCTGGATCCGCGGATCAGCCTGAGCAATATCGCGATCACTGCAATTACCAGCAAAATGTGGATGATACCACCTGCTGAAAAGACAAAGAAGCCGAGTGCCCATCCGATCAAAAGAATAACTGCAATAAGGTATAGCATAACTCTGTATTTAAGAGGTTCTGAAATTCATCTTCGAACCAAATAATTGCAGATACAATGCCAATTTGAAGGGAAAATAGAGGTGGGGAAGATTTTCCTCTTGTTTACCCGATCGCATTCGCCAGGTCATTCACCAGGTCATCGGCATCTTCAATTCCCACGCTTAACCGTATCAGGGAATCAGACAATCCGTTCTTCATCCTCTCTTCTCTCGGGATGGAGGCGTGTGTCATACTTGCCGGGTGATTGATAAGGGATTCCACGCCACCGAGGCTTTCCGCGAGACTAAAAAGATGGGTGGACGAGAGAACTCTTTTCGCTTCATCCACACTGTCATTCTTCAGTTCGAAAGAGATCATTCCGCCAAAGTCGCGCATTTGTTTTTTCGCGATCTCGTGACCGGGGTGATCGGCGAAACCTGGCCAGTAAACCTTTTTTACGGCAGGATTATTTCTCAGCCAGTTAGCCACCACCGCCCCGTTTTCACAATGACGCTGCATACGTACGTGCAGGGTTTTGATTCCTCTCAGCACCAAAAAACAATCCATAGGGCCCGGAACGGCTCCACAACTTTTTTGAATGAAATAAAGTTTCTCCCGGAGATCGGGGCTGTTCATCACCAGGCAGCCCTGGATCACATCACTATGCCCTCCCAGGTATTTTGTTACGGAATGCATCACGAGGTCGGCGCCCAGGTCGAGCGGGTTCTGCAGGTAAGGAGAAGCGAAAGTGTTGTCCACGCAAACGAGGATGTTCTTACCCTTTGCTAAAGCGGAGATCGCCGCGATGTCAGAGATGTTCATCAAAGGATTGGTCGGTGTTTCCAGCCAGATCAGCCTCGTTTTATCATTGATCTGCTTTTGTATGTTTCCCGGGTCTCCGGTGTTCACATAATGAAAACGGATCCCCCATTTTTCGAACACCTTGGTGAAAAGGCGATAGGTTCCGCCATACATATCATTTCCGCAGATCACTTCATCACCCGGTTGTAAAAGCTTGATCACCGCATCTGTGGCAGCCACACCGCTGCTGAAAGCAAGTCCGAATTTTCCATTCTCTATGATGGCCAGCGCTTCTTCGAGCTTTTGCCTGGTTGGATTTTGCGAACGGGCGTATTCAAATCCTTTATGTTTGGCAGGCGCTTCCTGCACATAAGTAGAGGTTTGAAAGATCGGGGTCATAATCGCGCCTGTGGAAGGGTCAGGCTCAGCACCGGCGTGAATCATCTTTGTAGCAAGCTTCATAATAAGTGATTGAGGTTGCAAAGATGCTGAATTAAGCTCACTTGAAAAGGATGGCTGCGGAAAGATAACGCCAGTCGAAATTATCAGGATCGAAAGCATCCTTCGGCACCACGGCCTTGCTCAGCACTTCTTTCTTCAACACTTTTTCTGAAACGAGAACCTGTTTGGCCTCCTGTATCATTTGCCGGAGGGCGGGAGATCGCATCCAGGATTTTTGTGGAGGTTCAAACCCGATCTTATCATTCCTGGCGGCAATGGAAGCGGGAAGGGCGTTCTTCATCGTTTCCCGGAGGATCCATTTCGTGCGTCCTTCCCTGATCTTGAACTTCGGGGGCAGGGAAAAAATGAATTCCACAAGCTCGTGATAGAGAAAGGGCAGGCGGACCTCGCGCCCGTTGGCCATTGAGTTCCTGTCGGCATATCTCAACAGATCTTCCAGCCCCGATGTGCAGGTATTGAAATGCAGTACCCCATTGAGGGAAGTATGAGCCGGTGTGGCATAATAGGCTTCACCGCTCTGGTATTTGATGAATTCAGGGGCCAGATCCTCCTGGCGCAGAGCTTGTAGCAAATATCTTTTTTCAAGCACCACAGATGCCATTTCAGGAAAAAGCGCTGCCACAACATTACGGATCCCAAACTTCTCGGTGATGCCGAACTTCCTCGCAGCAGCCAGTTCACCGCTCCTTACCAGCCTGCCCTGCCTGAACAATTCCTGCCAGTACCATTTGTAGTATTTGGTGTAACCG
The DNA here is from genome assembly GCA_946479005.1 of uncultured Chitinophagaceae bacterium. Next base: position 11,969 of record CAMLEM010000004.1, read on the forward strand.
GCAAGGATCTCATCGGCACCCTGGCCATCAAGCAAAACTTTTACGTTATGTTCCCTGGCCAGCTGGAAGACCTTGTATTGGGGATAGATGCTCGCGGAACCGGCAGGCTCCTCCTGGAAATGCATCATTCTTTCCCAATCGGCCACCAGTTCCTCTTCCCTGATTTCGGTAATAAGATGTTTCACGCCCAGGGAGCGGGCAAGCGTTTGGGCGTAATTCAGTTCATCCTTTTCAAACCCGGGGAAAGAAGCTGTGAAAGCCGTGAAATCAGCTGGATGAACGGACGATTCATTGACGACCATCGCCAGCACGGAGGAACTGTCCAGTCCGCCGCTGAGGCTGCTTCCTACAGGCACATCACTTCTCAGTCGCCGGCTCACCGAGGTCCGGAATAATTGCCTGAACTGCTCAACGGCTTCTCCATCGCTGATCTTCCTGTTAACGTTTTCGGGATCCAGTGACCAGTATCGTTTTAAAATGGGAGGGCTACCCGGTTTTGCCGTTAGATAATGTGCCGGTGGAAGCTTCCGGATCTCCTCATAAAAGGTTTCGGAAGGAATTTCAGGATTGCCGGTGTAGCCGATGGTAATGAAATTGAACAGCATCCTCAGATTGGGCTCTCTCTTCACTCCCGCAGCCCAAAGTGATTTCATCTCAGAAGCAAAAAAAGTTTTTTCTCCGTCATAATGAAAGAAGAGGGGTTTTTCGCCAAAACGGTCCCGGGCGATGAAGAGTGTTTTTTCCTTTTCATCCCAGATGGCGAAGGCGAACATTCCATCAAACCGGTCGAGGCATTTCTCTTTCCATTCTGCATAAGCGGCAGCGATCACCTCGGTATCTGAAGCCGAACGAAAGGTATGGCCGCGGGATTCCAATTCCGTTCTTAACTCCTGGAAATTGTAAATCTCCCCGTTATGTATCACGGTGAACCTTTCCTTATAGCTAAAAGGCTGGCAGGCTTTTTCAGAAAGATCGATGATGCTCAGGCGTCGGTGTACCAGGGCCACCTCACCGGAATGATTTTGCCAGGATCCCGACGCATCGGGACCGCGATGAGCAACCGCATTCATCATTTTTTCCAGCAATGCCTGTTCAAATGAAGAACCGGTTTGGATGATACCGGCGATGCCACACATTCTGTAAATATCAGGGAATTTGCCCGATCAAAATTCAATCGGGAGCCTGGTTTCCACACTGTCCCAGGCCATTACCAGGTCGGCGCCCGTATTAGTTTTCCTGAACACCATTGTGAAGTATTCGATATGCTTCTCACTATTCGATACAGGTACGGTGAAGCTGGCAACATCTTTAGTGGCGTCCTGTTGTAGCCCCCAGGTGTCCACATTTGAATTAAGGATGAGTTTCCACTTTTCTTTTCCGGGAATGCAATAGAGAATGTACCGGCCGGCCTTTACAGGCTGACCCATTATTTTTACATCCCGGTAAAATTCAATTTCCGTAGCCTCGTTGGCGCCCAGTCTCCAGGTACTGTCATACTGCAGTATTCCATTGAAAAGGGTCCTGCCACCCAGGTGAGGCCTGCTATATACCACTCTTGCCACCGGTGGCTCGGTGGTCAGTTTCGACATTTTAATCTTGGGGTATTCCACGGGAAAATAGCTCATATCCATTGGGGAGATGTCAATGGTGGCGTAAGGATTCATATCCCTTTCCGTGCGTACGCGGGTAGAGCTGTCATCCCTCACTTCGAATTTTGGTTCGGGTTTGGATTTTTCCCCGGCGCAGGAAAAAAAGATGACGGGAAAGAGAAGAATGGAGATTCCGGTAATTCTCATCGAATAAATGTTTAGTTCGTCTTTCAGCTAGTGGTTGCCTTTCGATCCAGGTGCATTGCGCTCAATTATCCCTGCAAAATAACTTATTTTGAATGCTCCCCTGCTCACTTGTTCAGAAGGCTTTCCAGCTCTTTTTGTGCAAATGACCTGATATCCTGCCAGAATTGACGGTAGAGATCATCCAAAAGTTGATAGTGATCCATAAAAAGCCTGAAGGCGGTCTCCGATTCAGTTAGGTATTTCGACCGGTGTACAAGCCCGTGAAGACTCCGGGCCGTGCCTTCTTTCCAGCGATAATGGTAGAGCCAGTTCTGGGATCGCATATAGGGAAAAAGGCGCGCGAAATTCTCCGGGAGCCAGCGAGCATATCTTACCAGGGTATCATAGGTATCGCCGGAAAAACTTAAAAGCTTTTCTTCGTCAAATTCATTGGTATCGTTGGCCAGGAAATGATCATAGATGACATCTACAATGGCGCCGCTGTATAGCCGGTAATCGGGGCGAAAGATCTCTTTGGCTTCGCGGGTAGCCGGGTGCTGGTCAGTGTAGTGATCGATGCTGCGGTGCAAGGCAATGCCCACCTGGATCACGGGAGGGTAATCGAATTTCTTCTTGCCTTTCACGTGGTCGCTGACCATATTGCCCACAAGCACCTCGTCGCGGCCAAATGATAAATATGCGTGAGCGAGATAATTCAAGGCTTATTTGATCTCCTTATTTATCCACTCCGTAATGACATCCAGCGCAACCGGGGAGAAGCTTTCTTCCAGGTCTCCATACTCCTGCAGGGTGCAGGTCTTGCAGGTTTGGAAAAGATGGTTAAGGCCCGGGAGCTCTTTAACGGAATAACACTTCACCCTGCTTTTTTTGAGCGAAGCTTCTATGCCGGGGAGATTTTGGGAGTGGATCACCTGGATGTCACGGGTGCCATTCAAAGCCAACACTTTCCCGCGCAGTTTTTCCAGTGCCGGGGCCGGGTCATAGCTGGTGAAATAAAGGAACCAGGGAGACCTGAGTTGTTCCGTCATTGCGGTAGCATATTCTTTCCTTTTGCTTTCATTGGGCAGGTTGAGCATTTCCAGTACGGCGGCTTCTTTCCCTTCGATCCATTTTTCCAGGAAAGCGTTGGCATCTGTACGTGCCTGCTCATTACTGCTGGCCCTGATGATGGCCTGCGTGACGCCCCTGTAAAGTGGAACCACTTCTTTCACTGCGATCTCGGGCCTCCCGGAGGAACGGGCGACCGCTTCATTCTGCAATGCCAGCAGTTCGAGGTTGGGTACGCCGGGTGCGGCCAGTAGCACGAGAAAGTCAATGTCTTTGCGGGATGTGGCTACCATCGGGGCGATCATCCCGCCTTCGCTGTGACCGATCAGTCCGATCTTTTTTTTGTTGACCTCGGGCCTTGACAGCAGCTGGTCAACCGCGGTATGAACATCTTTTGCAAAATCTTCGCTGGTAGCCCCCTGGAAAATTCCTGTGCTTTCTCCAAGGCCTCGTTCATCGTAACGTAGGACCACCAACCCGTTGCGGGTCAGATGGTCTGCAATAACGTGGAAGATTTCGTGGCCGAGGATGGAGGAATTCCTGTTCTGACCTCCTGAACCGCTGATCAGCACCACGGCCGGGAACGGACCTTTTCCTTCCGGGATCGTTAGGGTGGCGCCGAACCGGATGGACCGGTCTGCGTTTTCATAACTGATCTTTTCTTCACGATAGGGATACGGGGGTTGTGGCGTTTGCGGCCTGAGCTTCATTTTTGCCTTTTCCACTTTTTTAAGATCAAGAGGGAATCCGGTTCCCTGCCTGAATTCTCCTGTGATCAGGGAATCGCTAACGAGCTTCCCCGTATATGAAGCCTGCATCGCGTTCATAAAAAGCGAGATATTGATCCCGTCGAAATAAACCGAATCAACAGCAAGGCCAAAGGCCGATTGGTCAGGGCTGTCAACGGAGGCTTTTAATTTTCCATCGCCTCCATCCTTTATGTGAAATACGATCCGTAATTCAACGCCTACATTGAGGACCCCTTCCCAGGTTCCCGCAGGATTCACTGATTGCGCGTTCAACCTTACCGAACTGAAAAGGATGAGCGCGGGGAGCAAAATTTTTTTCATAATGCCTGCTTATTTTGTTTTCTAAAAAGACGATATGAGAAAATGGCCGGGATCAGAACGATCACTGCCAGGATCACAAAGAGCGCGATGAACGTGGCGGTGGGGCCTGATGCCAGGGCAATGACGGCAAGGAGCAGACCGCCGGCAAACCAGAGCTTTCCCGCCAAAGCGTGCGTCTGCTTCCAGTTGTCTTCATTTTCGAGGGTCCAGGGCAGACGGATCCCTGCGAAATAATTGGGTTTAAGGCTATGCATATAATTCCCGATGAAAGCGAAAAGCAGTCCAACTGCCGCCAGTACCAGGTTAGTCTTTATCTCCACACCCGGGTGGGAGCAATAGTAGATCATCATGGCATTCATTCCTGCCAGGAAAATGCTGACACCGATCGCGAGATTATCCATCGTTCCCCTGTTTTTGCCGGTGAACTTCTTTTTTGGATCAAACCGGTGCACATTCCGCAGCAGGAGATAGGTGCCGATGCTTACCACGGTCAGCACTCCCACCAGCAGCACCAGCTCGTTCCTGGAACCGTAACGGTCCACTTCGCCCCGGATGTTATAGTGCATCGGAACGGTCTCGGGGATGCTCTTCCACCGCAGCCAGAGGTAGATTGCGGGAGCGATCATTATTGGCCATATGATGACCCGGAAGATTCGTTTCATAATTATTTCTTTTTGGTTCTGAATTGAACAAGCCATTTGAGTATTTCATCGACTACGGTGGTATTCAGGGAATACGAGACATACTGCCCGTTTTTTTCGGATTCCACAAGCTGGGCCTGTTTCAAAAGGTCGAGATGATGGGAGATACTGGGCCACGAAATGTTGAACCGTTCGGCGATCTCGCCTGCCGTCAGGTCTTTTTCCCTCAGCATTTCCAGGATCTCTCTCCGGGTAGGGTCGTTCAGCGCCTTGAAAACTATGTTCATTTCGGGGCTTATTAAATATTTAGACAAATATCTAAATAACTTTCGAAACCTCCAAATTTTGTTAACAATGCTTAACAGTCGCTTCCACTAGTCATAATTCCCTTGCCCTCCCCTGTAACCCGGGATACATTTGTGACGTCACAGTATCTGAGAAAACAATAGTTAGTAAACCTCAACCTTTTAAAATTTATATGAAAAAGATGCTCCTCACGCTGGCCATCGCAGTAAGCAGTATTTCTGCCTTCGCCGGGGAAGCCGAAGTGACACAGAAAGTTCTCGAAGCGTTCAACGCTGAATTCAACCAGGCAAAAGATGTGACCTGGACCGTTACCAGGGATTATTACAAGGCAAGCTTTGTATATAACGACCGCTATGTTTTTGCTTTTTAT
>CAMLEM010000005.1 GCA_946479005.1 uncultured Chitinophagaceae bacterium
CACGTAGTGCAGGTAGCCCTGCCGGGTGGCGATCGTGATCCTGTCGCCGATCCTCAATCCTGCCTTTTCACTGGGTCCTTCGGGGATCACATACACTACATTCACAGTGTCGTTATAAATATTAAATTCTACGCCGATACCTTCAAAATTCCCGGCCAGGTCCTCGTTGGCCTCTTTCAGCTCCACCGGGGGGAAATAAACGGAGTGCGGATCCAGCTCGCTCATCATTTCCTGTAAGGCTCTTCCTTTGAGTGAATCGAGGTTTACGGAATCAACATATTTCATCCGGATGAGATCAAGCACCTCCTGCAACGAATTGTTGTCCCGCGAGGAAAAAAAACCTTTCCTATTGGACCCCTGGTTTCCCAACTTGTATCCAAACAGCATTCCCACGATCATAATGACAGAAAACAGGAGCGGAAGCCAGACCTGTAATTTTTTATTCCCCAGCATAATTTGAAATCAGTAATTTGACGCAAAATAAGCAATACTCAAAGGATGCCGCTAACCAAACTGATCGCCGACTGTGGAGCAACCAAGTCTGAATGGCAGATCACGGATGGGAAGAGATCAAAGACCATCATAACGCAGGGGATCAGTCCTTATTTCCTCACCACCGAACAGATCTTCTCTATCCTGGAAAAGGAACTCCGGCCGGGTTTAAAAAAATGGGAAGTCGGTGAGATCTATTATTATGGTACGGGGTGTGCCAATCCCGCCAATGCAGCATCTGTAAAAAAAGCGCTGAAAAAAGCCTTCCCGGGTTCAAAGGCGGAAGTGAATCACGACCTGATGGCGGCTGCACGGGCACTTTGTGGCCGGTCGAAAGGCATCGCCTGCATCCTGGGCACAGGGTCGAATTCCTGCTATTATGACGGAAAGAAGATCGTAAGGAACAGTCCGGGCCTGGGGTATGTGTTGGGTGATGAGGGCAGTGGCGCTTACCTGGGAAAAAAAGTGATCCAGTATTACCTCTACAATACTTTTGATGAAGACCTGCGGGCGCGTTTTGATGCCACCTATGTCACTACTGCACCTGAGATCCTCGAAAACGTTTATAAAAAGCCGTTGCCGAACCGGTACCTGGCGGGTTTTGCCAAATTTCTTGCAGAAAACCGCGGCCATTATATGATCGAGAATATTATAGAGGATGGCTTAAATGATTTTTTCTTTAACCATCTTTGCAAGTACAGGGAAACCTGGACGCTGCCTGTGCATTTTGCCGGGAGTGTTGCATTTGGATTTAAGGATGTGTTACAGCAACTTTGCGCCAGCTACGAATTCGAGCTGGGCAACGTGATGAAGAACCCAATGCAGGGATTGGTAAGCTACCATAGCTAAAATATACCTATGTCGTTTCAGAAGATCACCGAACAGGCCAGCCCGTACCGCCATCTCGAAAAAATGACTGTCCTGGAGCTGATCACTCTCATCAACAAAGAAGATCAAACGGTGCCCGCGGCGGTAGAAAAAGCGATCCCCCAAATAGAAAAACTGGCAGAAACGATCAGTGATAAAATGCTGATGGGAGGCCGGCTGTTCTACATAGGAGCAGGTACCAGCGGAAGGCTGGGCATCGTGGATGCCAGCGAATGCCCGCCCACTTACGGTGTTCCCCCGGGCCTGGTGATCGGTATCATTGCCGGCGGTGAGAAGGCGATCACCTCAGCGGTGGAATTTGCCGAAGACGATCCCGGCCAGGGATGGAAGGACCTGGAAACTTACGAGGTTTCTGAAAAAGATGTGGTGGTAGGGATCGCTGCCAGCGGCACCACACCTTATGTCATAGGCGCATTGAATGAGTGCCGGAAGCGGAATATCATCACCGGGAGCATTTCCTGTAATCCCGGATCCCCGGTCAGCGAGGCCGCCGATTTTCCGATTGAAGTGGTGGTGGGCCCTGAATTTGTGACAGGCAGTACCAGAATGAAAAGTGGCACCGCACAGAAACTCGTGTTAAATATGATCAGCACTTCCGTAATGATCCAGCTGGGCCGGGTGGAAGACAATAAAATGGTGAATATGCAGCTCACCAATGATAAACTGGTTGACCGGGGAGTGAAGATGGTGATGGAAAGGTTAAAGCTCGATAGCTATGATAAGGCGAGGGAACTCCTGTTAAAATATGGAAGTGTAAAGAAAGCGGTGGACAGCCTGAAAGTGCATTAGCAGTATATTTGCAGGGTGGAGAAGAGAGAAAAATGCACGAAATTGAACCATTCTATAACTGGAGGCATATTTACATAAGCGAGGAGGATGATCGTTCTCCTTTCCACGGTCGCGTTTACTCCGAATTTGAATATTCCCAGGCCGTTTACAATTATTACATCCATCCGCAATGGGATGATTTTGGCAGCCGGACGCTTTACCTGAAGGTGCTTCTCGCCGATTACGATGAAAAGTACGCCGTGATCGAGTTGATCGGCGAATGGAATGATGCCGTGGAGAACGACATTATGGAGCTCAAGCGGGAAGTACTGGAGAAATTTATGGATGAAGGGATCTTCAAATTCATCCTGGTAGGTGAGAATGTCCTGAATTTTCACAGCGACGGGAAGGATTATTACGAAGAACTTTACGATGAGGTGAGCGATGAGAACGGCTGGGTGGTTTGCCTGAATATGCCGGAACAAACTCAATATGATTTCCGCCGCGCTCACCTGAACCGGTACATCGAGCTGGTGGAGCTTGATAACTGGAGAACCTATAAACCCTTTCATCTTTTTAAGAAGATCGACACTGCGATCAGTAACAGGTTGGGCGATTAAGCACCCGGGGAGCGGTAATTTGGCGATTCATTAGTATTTTTGCAGAAATTCTAGCCCCTCCTAAGCTTTACACTTATGAAATGGTCTGAACTCTTCACTTCTTCTGTCGGCAAAAAATGGGTGATGGCGCTGACGGGGATCTTTCTCATTACTTTCCTGATAGTACACGCGGGCATCAACGCCTGCATCTGGGCCAACGACGGTGGATTGATGTTCAATAAGGCCGCGCATTTTATGGGTTCCACCATCGTGATCCGGGTGATGGAGGTTGGCCTCTTCATCGGTATCCTGATCCACGTCATCCAGGGTTATGTGCTGGAGTTCTCAAACCGGAGCAAGAGAAAAAAAGGGTATAAAGTGAATATGGGGAATAAGGGAAGCAAATGGTATAGCCGTGGGATGGGTTTGCTGGGAACCATTCTCCTGCTTTTCTTCATCATTCACTGGTATCATTTCTGGATCCCATCCCGCTTCACGGGAATCGAAGGCAGTATCAAACTACCGGGATCGGAAAAAGAATTACACGATGTGTACAGCCTGATGCAGGTGACCTTCAGCGAGCTTTGGGTGGTGGTCGTGTATGTGATCGCCTGCATTTCCCTTTGCTGGCACCTTATCCACGGGTTCCAGAGTGCTTTCAGGACAATGGGGATGAGCAGTCCCAAATACGTAACGCTTGTTAAGAATATTGGTTTTGCCTATGCTGTGTTCATATCTGCGGTATTCGCAATGATGCCTGTGAGTATGTACCTGGGCTGGGTGAAATAAAAACAGTCTCTATGCTCGAATCAAAAGTACCTGCCGGCCCGCTCGATCAGAAATGGACGGATTACAAAGGACATTGCAAGCTTGTCAACCCTGCCAATAAGAGAAAACTCGAGATCATTGTTGTAGGCACGGGGCTGGCCGGCGCATCTGCCGCTGCCACGCTCGGCGAGCTGGGTTACAAGGTCAAAGCTTTCTGTTTCCAGGATTCTCCTCGCCGTGCCCACAGTATCGCCGCGCAGGGAGGGATCAATGCCGCCAAGAATTACCAGAACGACGGAGATTCGGTGTTCCGTCTTTTTTATGATACGATCAAGGGTGGGGATTATCGTGCCCGGGAAGGAAATGTTCACCGCCTCGCAGAGGTGAGCGTGAATATCATCGACCAGTGCGTGGCGCAGGGCGTGCCTTTTGCCAGGGAGTATGGAGGGTTGTTGAACAATCGCTCTTTCGGTGGCACACAGGTGAAAAGAACTTTTTATGCGGCAGGACAAACCGGCCAACAGCTGCTCATTGGAGCCTACCAGGCCCTGGAAAGACAGGTAGCCCTGGGGAATGTGAAAATGTACAGTCGCCACGAAATGCTCGAACTGGTGATCATCGATGGCAAGGCCAGAGGGATCATTTGCCGAAACCTCATTTCGGGAGAACTGGAGCGATATTTCGGTCACGCGGTGCTGTTATGCACCGGGGGATATGGAAATGTATTTTATCTTTCTACTAATGCGATGGGCAGTAATGTAACGGCGATCTGGAAAGCCCATAAGAAGGGAGCTTATTTCGGGAATCCCTGCTTTACGCAGATACATCCGACCTGTATCCCGGTAACAGGGGATCACCAGAGCAAGCTAACCCTGATGTCGGAATCCCTTCGCAATGATGGAAGGATATGGGTTCCCAAAAAACAGAACGATACGCGCAAAGCGAACGAGATACCCGAGGAAGAAAGGGATTATTACCTGGAAAGAAGATACCCGGCTTTCGGAAACCTCGTACCCCGCGATGTGGCCTCGAGGGCGGCCAAGGAGAGATGTGATGCCGGTTACGGGGTGGGCACCACGCGACAAGCCGTTTACCTGGACTTTCGGTTCAACCTCATCAATAAGTATGGAAGAGCGGAAGCGAGCCGGCTCGGCATCCAGGATCCCGATGAAGAAACGCTGGTGAAGCTGGGAAAGGAAGTGGTGAAGGAGGAATACGGGAACCTTTTTGATATGTATGAAAAGATCACGGGCGAAAATCCTTACGAGGTCCCGATGCGTATCTACCCCGCGGTTCACTATACGATGGGTGGACTTTGGGTGGATTATGAGCTGATGACGAACATCAACGGGTTGTACGCCCTGGGAGAGGCCAATTTCAGTGATCACGGCGCCAACCGACTAGGTGCTTCGGCCCTGATGCAGGGTTTGGCTGACGGGTATTTCGTGATCCCTTACACCATTGGAAACTACCTCGCGGATGAGATCGCCACCAAGCCGATTCCCACCACACACGAAGCCTTTGAAAAAGCACATAACGAAGTATCCGAAAGGCTGAACCGCCTGATGAGCATCAAAGGTTCAAAAACCGTTGAAAGCTTCCACAAGAGACTTGGAAAGATTATGTGGGAGAAATGCGGGATGGCGCGCAATGAAAAAGGATTAAGGGAGGCGATCGAAGAGATCAGGCTATTGAAAAAGGAATTCTGGTCAGACCTGAGGATACCCGGAGAGCTGAATGAAATGAACCCTGAACTGGATAAGGCCGGGAGGGTGGCGGATTTCCTGGAGCTGGGTGAACTGATGTGTATGGATGCCCTGGACAGGAGGGAGAGTTGCGGCGGACATTTCAGAGAGGAAAGCCAGACGCCCGAAGGAGAGGCTCAGCGGATCGACGAAGAATTTATGTATGTATCGGCCTGGGAGTATAAAGGAGAAAGCAACTGGCAACTGCAGAAGGAGAAGCTGGAATATGAACTGGTGAAACCCACGCAGCGCAGCTATAAATAGGAAGAATGAAGATCAGCGGGTTCACATTTGTAAGAAATGCTGTGAAATATGGATACCCGCTCCGGGAGTCGGTGATGTCGTTGTTGCCCTTGGTTGATGAAATGATCATCGTGGCGGGAGACTCGGAGGACGATACAAATAAGCTCATTGAGTCATTTGGTTCACCCAAGATCCGTATCGTTCATTCGGTATGGGACCCTGCACTGAGGAGTGGAGGGGAGGTACTGGCGGTGGAAACGAACAAGGCGATGGAAGCCACTTCCCCGGACGCAGACTGGCTGTTCTATCTACAGGCGGATGAAGTGCTCCACGAGGAATACTATCCTGTGATCCGGGAAGCCTTCGAGAAGTACAAGGATAACAGGAAGGTGGAAGGATTTCTTTTTCACTACCATCATTTCTACGGATCCTATCGATTTATAGCAGACGGCAGGAAATGGTATAGCAAGGAGATCCGGGTGATCCGCCGCGACCGGGAAATCCGCTCGTACCGCGATGCCCAGGGATTCCGGAAGCGGAACGGGACCAAGCTGAAAGTGAAATTGCTCGATGCGTATATTCACCACTATGGATGGGTGAGAAACCCACTGGTGATGCACAGCAAGGTGAAGGATTTTGGAAAGTACTGGAATGAGGATGAAGCACACGCCTCCTGGGTAGAGGATTTTGAAAGAAAAGCTGACCGGTTCGATTATTCGCTGATCGATTCCGTGAGCCTTTTTGAAGGAACTCACCCGGCGGTGATGAAAGAGCTGGTGGAAAAGGAAAACTGGAGTTTCAGCAGGGATGTGAAGAAAAAGAATTTTAAGAATCTTAAGCACCGGTTTCTCTACTTCCTCTGGAAGAGAACGGGATGGCGACCTTTCGAATACAGGAATTATAAAAAGATCTGAAAGACCCTAAAAGGACAGATATGGAACATTACAATATGGATCTGAAGCTCCAGGTGTGGAAGCAGAAGAATGCCAACAGCGAAGGAAGATTTGAAACTTATGAAGTGAAGAACATCTCTTCGGAAATGTCGTTCCTCGAAATGTTCGACGTGCTGAACGAACAGCTGATCAGTGAAGGAAAGGAACCCATTGCTTTCGATCACGACTGCCGGGAAGGGATCTGCGGCGCCTGCTCAATGTACATCAATGGCCGGCCGCACGGGCCCTGGCACGCGACCACCACCTGCCAGTTGCATATGCGGGCCTTCAAAAACGGTGATACCATAGTGGTGGAGCCCTGGAGAGCCAATGCCTTCCCGGTCATCAAAGACCTCGTGGTTGATCGCAGCGCCTTTGACAGGATCATCCAGGCTGGTGGATATGTTTCCGTGAACACGGGTGTGTCCATTGACGGGAATGCCATTCCCGTTCAAAAAGATAATGCCGATAAGGCCTTCGCGGCCGCAGCCTGCATTGGTTGCGGTGCCTGTGTGGCTGCCTGCAAAAATTCGTCGGCCTTGCTTTTCGTTTCCGCCAAGGTTTCCCATCTGGCATTGCTTCCCCAGGGAGAACTGGAAAGGAGGAAACGGGTAATTAGTATGGTAGCACAAATGGATAAGGAAGGATTTGGTTCCTGTACCAATACCCAGGCCTGTGAAGCAGTTTGCCCAAAAGAGATCTCCATCACCAACATCGCGCGATTGAACGCTGAATATATGCTGGCAGGACTTTCTGCGGAGAAAAGTTAGATAGAGGCGTTACGCCAATGCATTTTCAAAACCGGTAAGTGGCTCCGGCCTTTATCATCGCCATCCAGGCAGCTTTATTCTCCTTCAGGATATCCAGTCCTGCCGTTGCGCCGAAATTCCCATCGAAATGATATGTTGTAAATAAACCGGCGTATAAATTAAACCGGTAGACATCGCGGTATCTTGTAAGGGAAGGTCCCAATGAGATTCCCGCCTCCGAATTCTTCGTGAAGAAATAGTTAACTCCCCCGGCAAGAAATGCCACCAGGTAATCGCGATACCGGTAGCCAAAATCATTCAGTTCTACTTTTTTCCCTTTATTCCAGCCCAGGCCGCCGCCGTAGATCCAGCCCGGCTTTCGAGGTGATCTTGCGTTATTCCTCCTACCGGCCGCCACCTGTCGCATATAACGCGCCGAGATCCCGGGAGAATGTGTTTCGGAAAATTCTCCCAACGGGAAGCTGGCGAACAGGGAAACAGAATGGTCATAGACGGGTTCCGTTTGCGTCTGCTGCTCCTGGCTGAATACCAGCAGGGGCATTAACAGTAAAGCTAAGCTGGCGAAGATCCTCATCAGTGTATCAGTACGAAAGTTCCTTTCATATCGTGCTTTTCACCATTTCTAAGATCAATGGCACGCAGCACCCACACATAAGCTCCGGTTTCCTGTATTACACCTTTCCACCGGCCATCCCAACCCGCATCCTTGATGCTCGTGCTAAAAAGTTTCTGTCCCCACCGGTTGTAAATGGAAAACTCGTGCAGATCGAATTCTTTAGTGATCGTGGGACGGAAAAGATCATTTTTCCCATCGTTATTCGGGGTGAACCCCGTGGGCACATAGATCCCCGGTTTGGGGTTTACTTTGATGTAAACAGAGTCGGAATCAACGCAACCTGCATCATTTTCCACGGTCACTTTATACCACATACTTTTCGGAGGCAGCGCGACGGGGTTGGAGAGGGTCGAATCCGATAAACCCGTTTTCGGTGACCAGGCAAACTGGGAACCGCCACCCGTGACAAAGAGCTGTACCGGTACATTGGCTTCCACCGTCATATCCGGCGGTGCCTGGATATCCAAATGATCCAGGTTTATCGGGATGGTAACCGACTTATTAAGGCAAGCCGCGGAGGTGATCACTTCCAGGGTAACATTGAAAGTACCCCCGCTGGGGTAAGAATGAATGGGATTTTCTTCCGTTGAAAAATTTCCGTCCCCGAAATTCCATCTATACTGCACACCACCTGCATCGGGGAAAATATTCGATTCATTCACGAACCTTACATAGCCCGAATCGCATTTGGCAACAAAACTGAATGCGGGCAGGATATTCAGGCCGCCCGGGTAAACGACCCGGCTCCTTTCTATGAAGGCGCAACCATTACCGGAGCTGATCTTCAGCGTTACTGTATAAGGGCGTGTACCATCGGCATAGGAATGAACGGGACTTTGCTGGGTGGATGTATTGCCATCCCCAAAATCCCATTCCCAGCTAAGGGTACCGGCCAGTGTGGCAAATCCATTGAACGACACGGTGGCTGTACAGGTATCTGAAATGGAATAATCGAAACCGTTCAGTGGGTTCACAGAAAGATCATTGATAAAATTCGGAAGGCCGAGGACACTGAAGCCGGGCGCCAGGTCGATCTTATCTTTTTGAAAATTGCACCCCAGTCCTTTGACATTGGGCTTTGAAATGACAGAAAGGTAGGAGGAGCTTTGTGCAAAATAGATCTTGCCGTCGGGACCGAGCTGAATCCCATAATATGTTGTATTGGGTACAGGGATCCGGGTCCTTGAATTCACGATATCATCCGGGGTGGCCAGGGTGGCCTCCAACTGGAATATTTCCTTGGTAAAGGGCGCTACCAGGTAAAGTAATTTGGAATCGGGAGAAAATTCCGAGCCGATTACCTGGGTGTTCGGGAGAGTGAGCTTTCTCGGGTTGCTGATCAGGCCGGTTTGATTATTAAAGTCAAAGAGCTGGGCGAAGTTGATGGAATTGGGTCCTACCGTGGCAAAATGGGTCTGGCAAAGCATTTTACCATCAGGACTGATCTTCATTGAACCTGAATTGACAAAGAGGTTTTGATTCATCACGTCACCGACCGTGGAAATAACGGGAGAAGTAGCCAGTCCTGCACAGGTGAAGAGCCAGGCCTGGAAAATGTTTGAATTGTTGTTGTTCAGGATGAGCCAGACGCTTGTACCATCAGCGTGCCTGGCAGCTACCATTCTTTCCGTACAGGAAGCGGAGATCAACACATTTTTTGTGGTTACAGCACCCAGTCCTCCTGCCAGGGTCATATCAACAATGGAGTAACGATACCCGTTTTCAAAATCATTCTCGATCGCGTCGGTGGTGAAAACATAGTAGATGTTCGGGTTACCGGGAACCGGGATGATGAGGCTTGACTGAACCGCTGAAAGATGCCCCTTCAGGTTATCACCATTCTGCATTACCTGGTGATTCCTGTTATAGATGGTTACACCATTCGTATAAAACAGCAGGCTTCCCTGTTTATTGCAAATGGAAGCGGTGCCTTCGCTGGCAGTCATTTCACTATTCGCAAGGCTCACCGGCAATACACCATTCGGTGTAGGATTGAAATCAATACCTGCCTTGTTACCAAAATACCAGATATTATTTTCCTGAGAAAAACCAATAAAAGACAGGGTCACAAAGAATATTGCGAAAACTAGTTTATGCATCGGTCGGGTTCGATATAAAGTCTTGTAAGTTGAACGGTTATTCCACTGTGAAGGCTGCCAGGGCAGGAATTAACAGCATAGGATAACTTTTAAGCAATAAAAATAGCGATTTTTACGATTTTTAGTGTTAAACTCCCTGCTATTGAGTTTGTTATACCGGATAGGGGTGATTAGTCTGTTGGTATTGACCTCCTTGCAGGGGAAGGGACAGGTACCCGTTCCCGGGAATGAGGGAGGGAACCTCCGCAAAAAGCAATTTACGGTCTCCGGCGATAGCCTTCGCATTGACAGCTTGAGCATCGTACCCGGTTCGCTTCGCATTGAGGAAGTGAGTGATACCACTTATTATATCGACCACATCAATGCCATCCTTTACTGGAAAACAAAGCCTGCACAACCCCTGGTGAACCTGAGCTACCGGGTCTTTCCCTTCACGCTCAATCCTTATGTGCAGCGGCTGCGCTATGACAGCGTGATGAATAATTTTTATGTGAAACCCATTGAGACCGGGATTACGGGCTATGGACAAAGAGGCATATTTGATTTCGGGACCTTAAAGGCCGAGGGAAGCTTTGGGCGACAATTGGGCTTTGGAAACAGTCAGGATGCGGTTCTGAATTCCCAGATGAACCTGCAGCTGAGCGGGATGCTCGCTGACAGCATCGAGGTCAATGCCGCCATCACCGATAATAATATCCCGATCCAGCCCGATGGAACCACGCAGCAGCTGAATGA
This sequence comes from uncultured Chitinophagaceae bacterium, assembly GCA_946479005.1. The sequence continues at coordinate 10,656 of CAMLEM010000005.1, forward strand.
GTTCGACCAGGTATTTCTCCAGTTCAAAAAAGGAGGCTGGCAGCTAAACCTGGGAGATATCGACATTCGCCAGAACACCACTTATTTTCTGAACTTCTATAAACGCCTGCAGGGAATATCCTTCCAAACCCACAACCGTTTAGGGCCACGCACCCTTTCCAATACCCTGGTTAGCGGATCCATCGCCAAAGGAAAATTTACGCGCAATATATTCCAGGGACTCGAGGGCAACCAGGGTCCCTACCGGCTCAACGGGGCCAACAGCGAGATCTTTTTCATCGTGCTGGCGAACACCGAAAGGGTGTTTCTCGACGGGGAATTGCTGCAGCGCGGGGAAGACCAGGATTACGTGATCAATTACAATTCAGCTGAAGTAACGTTCACGCCTAAACGAATGATCACCAAGGACAGCCGGATCCAGGTTGAGTTTGAGTATGCGGACAGGAATTATCTCAATGCAAATCTCTTCGGTACACAAGAGTTGCAGTTCGGTGAAAAGCTGCGGATGCGGCTGGGTGTGTTTCAGAATAGCGATGCGAAAAATTCCCAGATCAACCAGGTGCTGGATGCCAGGCAGACCCAGTTTCTTGCAAACCTGGGAGACAGTATTCAGCGTGCCTTCTATCCTTCCGCAGTGCTCGACAGCTTCGCGACGGATAAGATCCTCTATGAAAAAGTATATGTGGGCGCGGATTCGTTTTATCGATATTCCACGGATCCCCTGCTCGCCAGGTACAGTCTTTCTTTCGTTGATGTGAAACCGGGCAACGGCGATTACGTCCCGGATTTCAATGGCGCCAATGGAAAAGTATTCCGCTATGTGGCGCCGGTCGGGGGAGTGAAGCAGGGACAGTATGAACCGGTCCAGATCCTGGTTACACCCAAAAAACAACAGGTGATCGATCTCGGGCTGGATTACGCGATCGCTCCCGGCACTTTATTGAAAACCGAGATCGCCACCAGCAATATGGATCAGAATACATTTTCTGCCAGGGACAATGGGGATGACAGGGGCTGGGCGGTGAAGATGCAGTTCAACCGAGAGAAGGCGCTGCGTGCCGCCAGCCCGGTTGAGCTTCTTACCCTGTTGGACTATGAATATGTTCAGAAGAAATTCAAGCCGCTGGAAAGGTTGAGGAACGTGGAATTTTCCAGGGACTGGGGATTGCCTCTATTCAGCCTGCCCGTGGATGAACAGATCATTCGCTCCCTGATCGGGTTGCGCAACAAAGGGAAATTCCAGGCGACCTATCAATTGATCAATTATCACCGGAGCGATAAATACGATGGGTTCCAGCACCAGCTGCTTTATTCAGGAAGCGTTAAGGGCTGGCAAATGAATCACCAGGTGATCCTTACTCATTTCAACAGCCAGGCGAATAAGGGGAAATTCTGGCGCCCGGTGATCGACATCAGCAAACAGCTCAAACAGTTTTCTGACTGGAGGATTGGCTTCCGTTATGCCCTGGAGCATAATGATAACCGCGCCAGGGAAACGGACACTTTATTACCCACCGCATTTTCCTTTGATACTTATTCCGTGTATCTCAAAACAGATGACGCCCGGAAGAACCGTCTTGGGATCACATTTTTCACGCGCTCCGATAAGTACCCCGGGGGAAAGGAGTTTGCCCGTGGCGACCGGAGCCTGAACCTGAACCTGGAAACCGCGCTGCTCGCCAGCCCGAAACGACAATTCTATTTCAACACCACCTTCCGAAAATTAAAAGTGTATGACGCGGCCTTTTCAAAACAGCAGGAAGATGAAACCATCCTGGGAAGAATGGAGTACGTTATGAATGAATGGAACGGGCTTTTGAATGGAAACGTGCTTTACGAAGTGGGAGCAGGGCAGGAGCAGCGACGTGACTTCGCCTACCTGGAAGTGCCCGCAGGAACCGGTCAATACGCCTGGATCGATTATAACAACGATGGCATCCAGCAATTGAATGAATTCGAACTGGCCATCTTTCCCGACCAGGCCCGTTTCATCCGTGTGTTCACGCCCACCAATGAATTTGTCAAAGCAAATTTCATCACGTTCAATTACAGCGTGCAGCTGAATCCCCGCTCGGTGCTCAACCAGGGCGACCTGAAAGGCATTAAAAAATTCATTTCAAAATTAAACCTCGTCAGTTCCCTGCAGGTAAGCAAGAAATCCATTGCGAAAGGGGAGTTCGAGTTCAATCCTTTCAAATATGGGGTGAACGATACGGCCCTGGTGGTGATGAACAATACCCTCCTGAACACCCTTTCCTATAATCGTTTTAGCAGTAAGTGGGGACTCGACCTCAGCAATCTTCGCAGCAATGGCAAATCCCTGTTGACCTATGGATATGAAAGCCGTTCCCTGAACGAATGGATGTTGAAAAGCCGCTGGAACCTGGGACAATCATTCGCCATCAATGTACAGGCAAAAAAAGGGACGAATGCACTCTATACTCCCCAGTTTGCCAACAGGAATTATGAGCTCGATATTTACAGTGTGGAACCGATGCTGGTTTACATCCGCGGCACCAGGTTCAGGGTCACCACCAGTTACCGGTATGAGAATAAGAAGAATCTGCCTGTTTACGGTACGGAGAAATCAACTTCCAACTCCTTTAACACAGAAGCGAAATACAACCTGTTGCAGAGTGCATCATTCACGGGGAAGTTCACGCTTGACAATATAGACTACAATGCCATCGCCAATACCACCGTGAGCTATATTATGCTCAATGGTTTGCTTCCCGGTAAAAACTACCTCTGGTCGCTGGCCTTCTCCAAAAGGCTTGTCAATAATATCGAATTGAATTTCCAGTACGATGGCAGAAAGGCGGGCGTCGCCAATACGATCCACGTGGGAAGAGTGGGATTGACCGCTTTGTTTTGATTCCGGGTCCCGGGATTGGGATTTGGAATTTGGAACCGGAATTTCTCCTTTGGGATTTGGAATCAACGTATCTTTGCAGCCTTTTAAAATCAAGCGATGTTACAGGCAGGAATCGTGGGGCTCCCCAATGTAGGAAAATCAACTTTATTCAATGCGGTAAGCTCCAGCGCCAAGGCGCAGGCAAGCAATTATCGCTTTTGCACCATTGACCCCAATGTGGGGCTGGTGGATGTTCCGGATCCCCGTTTGAATAAACTGGCGGAGCTGGTGCTTCCCAATCGGATCGTACCTACCCAAATAGAGATCGTGGACATAGCCGGGCTGGTGAGAGGGGCGAGTAAGGGAGAGGGGCTCGGAAACAAATTCCTGGGAAACATACGGGAGGTGGATGCCATCATCCACGTGATCCGCTGTTTCGAAGATGAGAACATCCTTCGCGATGAAGGCGCGATCAATCCTGTCAGTGATAAGGAGATCATTGAAACGGAACTGCAGCTGAAAGACCTGGAAAGCGTGGAGAAGAAGATCCAGCGGACAGAAAAACAGGCCCGGATCGACCCGAAATTGAAATCCGAACTCGATGTACTGACCCGGTGTAAAGAACACCTCGAAAAAGGCAGGAGCATTCGCGAATTGAAACTCGCAAAGGAAGAGCGGGGCGCGATCGCCGACCTGTTCCTTTTGACGGAAAAGCCAGTATTGTACGTAGCCAATGTGGATGAAGCTTCGATGCATACCGGTAATAAGTATTCGGAAATGCTGAAGGAAGCCGTAAAGGATGAGGCTGCACAGGTGATCATTATGAATAATTCCATCGAAGCGCAGATCGCGGAAATGGAGAACGCCGATGACCGCGCTTTGTTTATGGCAGAGTATAAGATGACCGAGCCCGCGCTTGACAGGCTTATCCACTCAGCCTATAAGCTCCTGAATCTTTATACCTATTTCACTGCCGGTGTACAGGAAGTGAGGGCCTGGACGATCCAGCAGGGCTGGAAAGCGCCCCAGGCGGCCGGCGTGATCCATACGGATTTTGAAAAAGGATTCATCAAAGCGGAGGTGATCTCCTATGACGATTTTGTACGCTATGGTTCAGAAGCCGCCTGCCGGGAAGCCGGAAGGCTGAGGATCGAGGGAAAGGAATACGTGGTGAAGGATGGAGATGTGATGCATTTTCGGTTTAACGTGTAATCGCCGCTTCTCTTTATCTTCAGGGCCAAATTCTTTTTATGGTCCTTAGTCGCATCTGGACAGCCTTTATCATCATTGCCATTCTTGTAGCAACGGCCAAAATGGTTTTTCAACCAGGGCAGGAAAAGCTACTGAGCCATATGGTCACGGGAAAGAACACGGATACGGTGTATTCCCGCGTGGTAGACTCAGCCACCCTTCCACTGGCTGTTCACAGTACACTTCAAAAGCAAAAGGTAGCGGCTTACAACAATGAAAAGATCTTTAAAGGCGAAAATGGGGAGTTTCGTGCTTACCAGATGCTTTCCGCCAATGGGATCTTTGAGACCTGCCGGGACGCCATCAACCTCGCCATCGGTCTGATCGGCATTATGGCGCTGTTTATGGGTTTTATGAGCATAGCGGAGAGGGCAGGGGGCGTGAGGCTGCTTGCACGCATCATCGGGCCCTTTTTTTCGAAGATATTTCCCGAGGTTCCAAAGAATCATCCCTCGATGGGGCATATGCTGATGAATTTTTCAGCCAACCTGATGGGACTCGATAATGCAGCCACGCCTTTTGGCATCAAGGCGATGGAAAGCCTGCAGGAGATCAATCCCCATAAGGAAACCGCCTCCAATGCGCAACTGATGTTCCTTTGTCTGCACGCTTCAGGCCTGACGCTCATCCCCACCTCGATCATTGCCGACCGGGTGGCACGAGGCTCGGAACAACCCACGAATATTTTCATTCCCTGTATGATCGCCACTTTTGTGGCTACCATCACGGCGATGTCGATCGTGGCCTGGCGCCAGCGCATTCGTCTTTTCCAGGCGGTGATCCTTTTTTGGGTTTTGGGCATCACCCTCATTATCGCAGCCCTTATCTATTACATTCAAAGCCTGAGTGCTTCAGGGGTACAGGTATTCTCCACCACACTAAGCAACGCCATCATCCTGGCGATCTTCCTGCTGATCGTTGTGGGGGCGGCTTATAAGAAAACAAACATTTTCGATGCCTTCATTGATGGGGCCAAGGGCGGTTTTGAAGTCGCCATCCGCATCATTCCTTACCTGGTAGGACTACTAGTAGCCATCAGTATGCTGCGTAACAGCGGAGCATTTGAATTTGTATTGAATGGCATCCGCTGGGTATTCGGATTGTTTAATGGAGATACCCGCATTGCCGATGCCCTTCCAACGGCCATATTGAAGCCGCTTAGCGGAAGCGGGGCCAGGGCCATTATGATCGATACGATGAACACTTATGGTCCTGATTCATTCCAGTCGA
>CAMLEM010000006.1 GCA_946479005.1 uncultured Chitinophagaceae bacterium
CTGTGTTTAATCTGTGGGCAAACTGTGGAGGATCTGTGGAGGATGGGTGAGGAAACTGTGAAGAGGTCACTTTACCCGAGATGAATGCAAGTCCAATCAAAAACCCGTACGGCCACCTACTTCACCAACACCATCGCCCCCCAGGCCTCCAAACGCACCCGCCCCCCCAGGTCAACTTGCGTATTATCAAACACATCGGTATAAGTTCCGGTGACGTTTGGCAACTGAATGTGCTGCCCCGAGCGGGCAAGATTCAGGATCACCACCACTTCATCTTCACCGTTTTTCCTTGCATAGGCCAATACGTTTTGCGCTTCCAGTTCTTTGAACCGGATGGTCTTCGCGTTGGGATCGCCGCCACGCAGGGCGGTATGCTTCGCCCTGAGCTCCAGGAGGGCGCGGTAAAAACCTTCCAGCTCTTTTCCCCCGCTCCAGTCGATCGGATCCCTCTCAAAGAATTTCAACCGCTTTGTGTTCGGTATCTCCTGGCCGGAATATAAAAGAGGAATGCCATTCCAGGTGGCACTGAAAACAGCCAGCGCCCTGGCCATATCGCCATACTTTTCGAACTCCGTGCCGTTCCAGCTGTTCTCATCGTGGTTTGTAGTGAACCAGGCACGCATGCTGTTGTCGCCGATCTTTTCATAAAGGTCCAACACCATTAGCAATGAATCCAGCGGCCACTGTTTCTGGTAAAAATCCCTGGCCTTGTGCATCCACCTCCAGGTATAGCTCGCGTCAAATACTTCCGCATAGTCCGGGTTGTCCAGCTCGTCATATTCCCCAAGCCAGAAAAGCGGTTTTAACGAATCCAGTTCCGCCCTCGCTTCTTTCCAAAAATCAAGTTCCACCCAAAAAGCAAGATCCGCGCGGTATCCATCAATATCGCATTCCTCCACCCACCATTTCATCGCGTCTTTCATCGCACGTCGCAATGCAGGTTTTGAAAAATCAAGCTCGATGATATCGTCCATTCCCGAAGCGATCTGAAAATCCTTCGTGGCGGTATCGATGAGATAATATTCCGGGTTCGTTTTTGTCCAGGTATGGTCCCAGCCCGTATGATTGGCCACCCAGTCGATGATCACTTTCATCCCCAGGCCGTGCGCCTGCTTTACCAGGGCCTTAAAATCTTCCACCGTCCCAAACTCAGGGTTGATCGAAGTGTAGTCGGAACAGGCATAATAGCTGCCGAGAGGGCCTTTCATATTCTTCACCGAGATCGGCGTCAGGGGCATAAACCAGAGGGTGTGAACACCCATCTCTTTCAGGCGGGGTATTTCGCGGGCAAAAGCGTTGATCGTACCCTCGGGGGTGTACTGCCGAACATTCACCTCGTAGATATTGGTGGTATGAGCCCATTCCACCGTCGATTTCCCTTTTTTCACGGCTTGCTCTTCTTTCTTTTCTTTCTCTTCTTTATTCATCAGCTTGCAGGAATTGAGTAGAATGAGCCCTATCCCGACAATTATAAAGCATTTCATCCACCTTGTTTCGGCTCAAGATAGTCTAGATTCCGGATTTGGGATTTCGGAATTGGGATTTGAGATTTCGGAATTGGGATTTGGGAATCCGGAATCGGGAATCCGGAATCCGGAATCCCCAGTATCTTTGTAAACAATGAAATCCTTCGAGGTACCCATCATTTATCGCTCTCCCCTCATCTCGGCCATCAAGAAAAAAAGAAAGCTGGAAGACCGGATGAAAAAGGATTTTCAGCCCACCCATCTCGATTTCGGTCCCCTGCAGATCTACCTTGCCCGCCATTTCGGTTTTTGTTACGGCGTGGAGAATGCCATCGAGATCGCCTTCCGGACCATCGGGGATAATCCTGGCAAAAAGATCTACCTCCTGAGCGAAATGATCCATAACCCGCACGTAAATGCAGATCTCAGGTCGCAGGGAGTTCAGTTTTTGCAGGACACAAAAGGGAACCAGCTGATTCCTTTTGATAGCCTGTCTCCTGATGATATCGTGCTCATCCCCGCGTTTGGCACCACCCTGGATATTGAGAAAAAACTGAAGGACCGTGGTATCAGCATTGAAAATTACGACACCACCTGCCCCTTCGTGGAAAAGGTTTGGAACCGCAGCGAAGCGATTTCCGCGAAGAACTACACCATCGTTATACACGGGAAGCCGCAACACGAAGAAACCCGCGCCACTTTCTCCCATGCAGCAGTTAAAGGCCCCGCGATCGTGATCCGGGATATCCACGAAGCGGCGGAACTGGCCCGCGTGATCCGGAATGAGCGACCGGCATCCGAATTTTATACCCTGTTCAGGGGTCAGCATACCGAAGGTTTCGATGTAGAAAGAGATCTCCGGCGGATCGGCGTAGTGAACCAAACAACGATGCTGGCCAGCGATACGCAGGCGATCGCCGATCTTCTCAAAAAAACAATGCTCGAACGCTTTGAAGGGGAAAGCCCTGAAGAACATTTTGCAGATACCCGGGATACTCTTTGCTATGCCACCAACGACAATCAAACCGCCGTGCAGACTATGCTGAAAGTGCCCGCAGATCTCTCCATCGTGGTAGGCGGTTACAATTCATCCAATACTTCTCACCTGGTGGAACTCTGCGAAGAAAAATTACCAACCTATTTCATCAATGATGATACGAAGATCCTTTCCCGCGAATTCATCAATCATTATGACCTTCATCGCAAGGAAGAGTTGACCACCACGGGCTGGCTCCCTTCCAAAATGCCGGTGAAGATCCTGCTGACCTCGGGGGCTTCCTGTCCCGATGCGCTCGTGGAAGGAGTGATTGAAAAAGTTTCGGGTTTCTTTGAGGGGTCGAGAAAAATGGAGGAAATGGTGGAGGGTTTTTTGTAAATACGGTCTTCGGCTGTTCATCAACCCCCTGAATACAGGATCTCGTAATACTCATCCGCCATCCGGTTGCTGTCGAAGCGAAACCGCACATCTGCCAACCCGTTCTTCAGGATCTGCCGCCAGGTGGGATAATTGTCATAATACAAAGGCAGCATTTCGTTCTCCAGGATGTCATAGATCTTATAAAGATCATATTCATCCTGTTCGTGCGTGGCGATCTTGCTGTAATCGATGCGGGGTACCACGAAACCATTATGACCGTGATTGATGAACTCAGGGATCCATCCGTCATTGGTGGACAGGTTCACCGCTCCATTCATTGCCGCTGTCATCCCGCTGGTGCCTGAAGCTTCCCGCGGTACACGGGGATTGTTGAGCCAGCAATCGGCCGCCTGCTTCAACCGTTTTGACAATCCCAGTTCATAGCCGGTCAATACGGCCACATTCTTATAATTTTTGGCGAGATGTACCAGCTCATTGAATTCACTGATGGCAGGATGGTCCACCGGGTAAGGTTTTCCTGCCCAAATGATCTGCACCGGGTACCTGGTTTGCTTCAGGAGCTTGTCAAATCTTTCCTCGTCCCTCGTGATCAGCCCCGCCCGTTTATATCCTGCGAACCGCCGTGCCCAAACAATCGTGAAAACTTCGGGGTCGAAGATCTTTCCGGCCTGGTCGGCCACAATGTCAAACGCCCGCTTTTTCAAATATTTTTTTCGGTCATCAATGCCATAATCATCCCCGGCTTCGCGGAATTTATAAAGCTGCTTGTCGGCCCAGTACCGCCAGTTCTGTGAATTGGTGATCGAACGGATCTCGCAGATATTCTCATACTTCCCCCATAATGCACGGGAAACCTGCGCGTGCAGCTCCGAAACTCCATTGGCCAGCCGGGCGATCCTCAGCGCGGCAAGGGAATGACTGAACATATCATCATCCTCGCCGATCAGCTCCTTCACCTCTTCCACGGACAGCCCGCAGAAATAACTCATTTTATGGCAGAGATAGATATCGTGCTTCTCATTGCCGGCTTCTTCCGGTGTATGCGTTGTGAACACCAGTCGTTTCCGCACTTCATCCAGCTTTTGTTCAAACTTATTATAGAGGTAGAAGGCAGCCGATAGTCCGTGCGCTTCATTGAGATGATATCTTTCCGGGTCAAAATGGATGAGATCCATCAGCTTCGCACCTCCCACGCCAAGTAGAATGAACTGGGCCACCTTAGTCGCCACATTGGCATCGTAGAGGCGGTGCGTGATGGTCTGGGAAACATAATCATTCTCCGGCAGGTCTGTTGACAATAAGAAGAGCGGGGCGGTCTTGAACAGCTCCGGGTCGAGGTAAAGCACTTTCACCCATACCGGGTGTTCGTGAATGTGGATCTGGAATTTGATGCCCGTATCCTCTAAAAAATAATAGGTCTTCTCATTCCACGCTACCTCAAGGGTCTGGTCCTGGTTTCTTTCCTGGTCATAATACCCGTATTTCCATAATAAACCGATGCCCACCATATTCTGGCGCAGCTCGTAGGCGCTGCGAAGATGAGATCCCGCCAGGAAGCCAAGCCCTCCGCTATAGATCTTAAGGGGCTGGTGGATGGCAAACTCCATTGAAAAATAGGCCACCTTTCTTGCATATCGATCGGCCACCGGGTAGGGTACTGCAAAAGAAGTAAAATCCATAATGTGTGCAATTTACACAATACGGAGAAACCAGTGCCCCTTATTTCGCAGTGGTTTTCGCCGCCTTCTTTCTCGGGTAATTTCCATCGAAGGTGCATTCCAGGTCCCTGCGGGAACCACAACCCTCCACTTCCCTGAGTGTAACGGAATTTTTAGCAAAGAGAAAGCGCAATACGCAGGGATCGCCATCTCTTTGGTATTCTGCCGTGGTAGGATTCAACCAAACAGCTTCACCCTTGAGCTCGCCGGAACAAGCTCCCTTGTTTTTTTCAAAATGGATGTAAAAAGAAAGTTCTCCTTCCCGGCGGCCATCACGGATGGAAACCAGGTTCATCTTGCCATTGCTGTAATCACCTGCATATTTGTGCTTGCGCGACAGCGTGTCAATGGGATTGATCACTTCGGCACTCTTGTCGTCCAGTGCTTCCGTAAGGATGAGCGTGAATTCACGCGCTGAAGGATTCAGCACATATACATCTTTTCCTTCACTCAGCGTTCCATCCGGGTTCCGCCGCATCATCGAGCGCGTAAGGGTGAATTTCCGGTCAAGGGTCACCTGCTGGCTAAGCGTTGAAGAGACTGGCTTTGTGAAAGATATCGCACCGGTGAATTCATCCTTCCGGTTGTAGGCGAGAACAAAAAGATCATTTTTCGAGCCCAGGCTGGTACGTGTGAAAAGATACACCTCGTCCGCTGCCACTACGCGTCCAATTGGCAGGATCTTTATTTTCGTGCTCTTGCCATACAATTTACCCAGAATGGTATCAGGCACAAACCGGTTGAAAACCGCCTGGCTGATCAGGGAGGAGTCTTTCATTTTCCGGCTCATCGTACTGTCCGCTATGGTCAGGGGCGGATCGGTTTCAGGATAAAGCCGGATGAAATCTGTCACCTTCTCCGGGTCTCCTGTTGGCTCTTCCGGCCGGTCTTTGTTCTTGCAGGAAAGCATTGTGAAAATAGCCAGGGTAGTAATGAGCAGGTACTGCCGGGTTGAATGCATCTCCAGGTTTTAGGTCACCGAAAATAACGAAAAAGCTTTCACTGCTCAAGCTGGTTATTATCTTCGCTGACAAGCGATGCCTGGTCAAACAAAAATGCAGCTGTCAAAAATTCTTGAATTATGGACGCGGTTGAAAGGTTTCTCACGGAATTAGGTCCTGTCTGGGCCGCCCTGCTGGCTACAACCTTTACCTGGCTCCTCACGGCTGCAGGAGCTTCGCTGGTCTTCTTTTTCAAAACACTGAGTCGCGGCGTGCTCGATCCGATGCTTGGATTCACCGGCGGTGTGATGGTGGCTGCCAGTTTCTGGTCACTTTTAAGCCCGGCGATCGAGATGTCGGAAAAAATGTATCGTTTTGCCTGGATGCCTGCGGCGGTAGGTTTCCTGCTTGGTGCGCTGTTCATTTTCTTCCTGGATAAGGTGACCCCACACCTTCATTTGAATTTTGGCGTATCGGAATCCGAGGGCGTAAAAACAAAGCTTCATAAAACCACCCTTTTGATTCTTGCCATTACCCTGCATAATATTCCCGAAGGGCTGGCTGTGGGAGTACTTTTCGGCGCGGCAGCTTCGGGAATTGACGGAGCCACCGTATCCGGCGCCGTCGCCCTGGCCATCGGCATCGGCATTCAGAATTTTCCCGAAGGGATCGCCGTGGCAATGCCGCTAAGGCGGCACGGGGTGAGCCGGAAGAAAAGCTTCTGGTACGGGCAGCTCTCCGCGATCGTGGAGCCGGTGGCCGGCGTTGTGGGTGCCGTTGCGGTGATCTATATGACCCCTATCCTTCCTTTCGCCCTGGCATTCGCGGCAGGCGCGATGATCTTCGTGGTGGTCGAGGAAGTGATACCGGAGACCCAGCGTGACCGCTATACCGACAGGTCCGTACTGGGCTTCATTGGAGGATTTCTGGTGATGATGATCCTGGACGTGGCGCTGGGATAGGTCAGCGCACCGTTTTGAGCAGGTGCTTGAAACGACTGAATGTTTCGGGCTTAATGTTAAGATAAGAGGCCAGGTATTTCTGCGGCACCCGTTGCATCAGCTCGGGGTTCTTTGTAACAAACCTTAAAAATCTTTCACGGGGAGTCATCTTCACCAGCTGCATCTGCCATTTATCCTTGATCACCATTGCATAGGTGATCAGCAACCTCGCAAGATGCTCCATCTGGTGACTTTTGGCATAAACCCTTTCGAGGTCATCGTGGGTGATTGACACGAGAATGGTAGGCTCAATGGCCTCAATGATATATTCGGAAGGCTGCCGGCTGTGAAAGGATTCCTGGCTCGTGATCAGGTGGCCTTCGGTGGATATCTGGGTATTGATCTCGTGATGGTTTTTCTTATAGTATTTTCTCACGAGACCTTTGAGAATGAAATTGAAAAAATTCTCCACCTCCCCTGCGCGGGTGATCGTCTCCTTCTTCCCAAACCTCCTAACCTTGATCACGGGTAACAGGACACGGTCAAATTCCTCGTCGGAGATATTGACGAATTTTCTTAAATACTCTTTGAAAAAGGTAATTTCCATTTGCCAAAACCCGGTTGAAAAGTTACAAAGTTAATCGATAGTTTTGCCGCGCTTATCAATACAATTCTAAAATTTAATCTAAGATGGCTCAAAAGATCAAGGTTCAAAACCCGGTGGTGGAATTGGATGGCGACGAGATGACAAGAATCATATGGAAATTCATCAAGGATAAACTGATTGTCCCTTACCTCGATGTAGATATCAAATATTTTGATCTGGGTATTGAGTCCCGTGACAGGACTGACGACCAGGTGACAATAGATGCCGCCCAGGCGATCAGGCAGTATGGCGTGGGTATCAAATGCGCCACGATAACGCCCGATGAAGCACGGGTAAAAGAGTTTTCCCTGAAACAAATGTGGAAGAGCCCGAATGGGACCATCCGTAACATTCTCGATGGGACGGTTTTCCGCGAACCCATCGTAATAAAAAATATTCCCCGCCTGGTCACCAACTGGAATGCCCCTATCATCGTTGGCCGTCACGCCTTTGGCGATCAGTACAGGGCTACGGATACGGTAATAAAAGGTAAGGGTAAGCTCACGATGACCTTTACGCCTGAAGGTGGCGGAGAACTCCAAACCTTCGAGGTTTTTAATTTCAGGGGCGATGGTGTGGCATTGACGATGTACAATACCGACGAGAGCATCAGGGGCTTCGCGCGGAGCTGCTTTAATATGGCCCTCAGCAAAAAATGGCCCCTTTATCTCTCCACCAAGAATACCATCCTGAAAAAATATGACGGCAGGTTCAAGGATATTTTCGAGGAGATCTATCAAAATGAATTCAAAAAAGAGTTTGATGCCAGCGGGATCACTTATGAACATCGCCTCATCGATGATATGGTGGCCAGCGCCCTGAAGTGGAACGGGAATTTCGTTTGGGCCTGTAAGAATTATGATGGTGATGTACAAAGTGATACGGTGGCGCAGGGATTCGGATCGTTGGGATTAATGACCTCTGTACTGATCACACCCGACGGTAAAACGATGGAGGCTGAGGCCGCCCACGGCACCGTTACCCGCCATTACCGCGATCACCAGGCCGGTAAACCCACATCCACCAACCCTATTGCTTCCATTTTTGCCTGGACCCGGGGGTTGGCATTTCGGGGAAAGCTTGACAATGACCCCGCGCTCGTGGATTTCTGTGAAACCCTTGAAAATGTTTGCATCGAAACGGTGGAAAGCGGAAAAATGACAAAGGACCTTGCTGTTTGTATTCACGGGAACAAGGTCAGCCACGGAACGCATTACCTGTACACCGAGGAATTCCTGGAAGCGATCGATATGAACCTGAAGAATAAATTGAAATAGAAAAGAGGAGGATCAATCGTCCGGATCACGATGCCTTTTTACGGCGTGATCCACCGGGCTGTGAATGGTCGCGATGAGACTGGCACCCTGCTCCTCCACTTTCAGATAGATCCGCGGAGAGGAGGCATTCCCGCTATTATCAAAATAGAGAAAGGCCTTCCGCCCATCTGCTTCATATTCCTGATAAACGTACGAAGGGCCAACGGCATCCTGTATGGATTGATGTAATCTTTGCATTTGGTCCCCACCGAATGCCTTCATGAATAGGACTGGCCGAAGCAAATCGGTGATGCCAGGAAGGTCAAAGTAAAAGCGGTAAGAAAGGCCAGGGTTTTCATCCCTTTCAAGATGCGAACAATCCGGGCATTTCACACTACCCTCTTCCCGGTATCCTGTTTGATCTCCCTGTAATCATTCGTACAAATCGTATCAAAATAAAGGAGCCATTTGTATCAACAAATGGCTCCTTCGAGGAATCGTGTTCTTGTATCTTTTAAACCCGGAAGTGGGCAAAGGCCTTGTTGGCCTCAGCCATACGATGGGTATCTTCTTTTTTCTTGAATGCGGCGCCCTCACCCTTGCTGGCTGCCACGATCTCACCAGCCAGTTTATCGGCCATACTTCTTCCGTTGCGCTCTCGGCTGTAACGGATCAGCCATTTGATGCTGAGAGAGATCTTCCTGTCGGGGCGAACCTCCGCGGGGATCTGGAAAGTGGCACCCCCGATTCGACGGCTGCGAACCTCTACCGCGGGCGTAACATTCGTCAGCGCTCTTTTCCAAACCTCGTACCCGTCTTCACCGGTTTGCTTGGCTACTTTTTCCATCGCGTCGTAAAAAATATTGTACGCGCCGCTTTTCTTTCCTTCCCACATAATGCTGTTCACGAATCTCGTTACGAGTTTGTCGTTATACCTGGGATCAGGTGCAATGGGGAGTTTTTTTGCTTGTGCTTTCCGCATATCTGACTAGATCTTGTGTTGATTATTTTTTAGCTTTCTCACGCTTGGTACCGTATTTCGAACGGCTCTGCTTACGATCCTTCACACCTGCAGTGTCGAGAGAACCTCTCACGATGTGATATCTCACACCGGGAAGATCCTTCACACGGCCACCACGGATCAGCACGATCGAGTGCTCCTGCAGGTTATGGCCTTCCCCGGGGATATAGGCAATCACCTCCACTTTGTTTGTCAAACGAACCTTGGCCACTTTACGAAGCGCTGAGTTCGGCTTCTTGGGAGTGGTGGTATACACACGGGTGCAAACACCCCTGCGCTGCGGGCATTGATCCAGGGCCCTGGATTTACTCTTGGCCCGGATGATCTCCCTTCCTTTACGTACTAACTGCTGAATTGTAGGCATTAATGAACCTTTAAATTTAGGACGGCAAAGGTAAGGCAGTGCACCGAGACCCCCAAAATAAACCCGGTTAATTTTTCTGATTATGAGGCTGTTGGGGATAATTTAGGATATCTCCTGATCCTCTTTTTTAGCAATTCAGAATCAGGGACTTGCCTTAGCAGCCAGGTATGGAAAAACCCGCCACCAGCTCCTTTCCGGGCAGCGATCAGACTTCGAACATCCAGCCGTATTTGTCTTCCCTTCTTCCTTCGCGGATATCGGTAAGCCATTTTTTGATGGTGGGTGCCGTTTTCCAGGTGTTCACGTCGAATTTCATCACGAAATCCTTATAACGCAGTTCCCGGATCATCGAGATGGTGGCTGCCGTTCCAGTTCCAAAAACTTCATACAAAATCCCCGCTTTATACGCATCGATCACGTCGTCGATATTCAGCCGTCTTTCTTCCACTTTGAAACCCATTTCCTGTAACAGGGTAATGGTACTCTGCCGGGTGACCCCGTTCAGGATCGTGCCCAGCTCAAGGCCGGGTGTGATGACCGTATCCCCGATCACGAAGAAAACATTCATCGTCCCTATCTCCTGTACGAACTTGTGTTCAAACGCGTCTGTCCACAACACCTGGTCGTAACCTTTCTTTTTTGCTTCTGCCGTAGCGTACATCGCAGCGCCATAGTTTCCCGCGGCTTTCGCGTATCCCACCCCACCAGGTACAGCACGCACATACTGTTCTTCCACGTAGATACGCATCGGCTCGCTGTAGTAAGGCCCGGTCGGACTCAGGATGATCATAAACTTGTAATTGTCCGAAGGCCGAACACCGATCAATTCATCGGAGGCGAACATAAAAGGCCGTATGTACAGGGAATGATCTTCCTTGGAAGGAATCCAGTTCTTATCCAGTTCCACCAGCTTACGCATCCCTTCCATAAATAGATACTCGGGCACCTTTGGCATCTGCATCCTTTCTGCTGAGATATTAAAACGGGCATAATTATCCTGGGGTCGGAAAATGAAAGCATTTCCCTGGCGATCCCGATAGGCCTTGATCCCTTCAAAAATGGCCTGCCCATAATGCAGGGCTGCCACGGAAGGATTGATCAGCAGGGGTTGATATGGTTTGATCTCGACATTTTTCCATTCTCCATTCTCATAATCCGCTTCCAGCATATGATCGCTGAAATATCTTCCAAAAGGAAGATTGTCCAGGTTCAGATCCTTTAGTTTGCTTCCTTCCGCCTTCGTGATCAAAATATCCATATCTGCAATCATAAAAGTTTAATTTTGAAAGCCAAAGAAACGAAAAAAACTAACACTCATTCGTATTTTAACAGGGGCTGCTTATGGGATTAAATGACATTGATTTACCACCTTCACTGATAGCGGAATTATACAGCGGTCTGATCATCCCGGACGAAAAAATTAATCCGCATTTAATTCATCCGGAGGCTAAAAAAATGGAAGCTCCTTCAGCCGATCCTCCCCGATACCTTGGAGAAAACCGGAAGAAGTTGCTGGTGATCACGAAAGACAGGAACTTTCCCTTTGCCAGCGACGAAGACCTGCAATTCCTTACCGGTGTCCTGGGAGCCTGTAATCTTTCGCTGGCTGATATCGCACTGGTCAATTTTGAAAAAAGAAATGACGATCTCGCCTCGCTGCGCAAAGAATTCGACCCGGTGAAGCTGCTTTGTTTTGGGGTGAGCCCGGATGAGTTGAAAATGCCCATCCGCTTTCCCGAATTCCAGGTGCAATCCTATTCGGGCTTACAGTGTATTTCTTCCCCATCTTTAAAGGAGATAAGCGCCGACAAGCTGCTTAAAAGCAAACTCTGGGTCTCACTCCGGAAACTTTTCAATATCTGAGATGATGGAATTGATCTTTGCCACCCATAACCCCCATAAGGCCGGGGAGATCCGTGCAGTACTGGATGAAAAAATAAGGATCATCACCCTGGACGAGGCGGGCATCACTGAAGAGATCCCTGAGCCCTTCGAAACCCTCCACGAGAATGCATCCGCGAAATCAGGATATATTTTTCAAACCACCGGCAGGGATTGTTTTAGTGAAGACACAGGGCTGGAAGTGGATGCTTTAGGGGGCGCCCCGGGTGTTCACAGTGCACGATATGCGGGAGAAGGCCGGGCCTTTGACGAGAATATGAATAAATTGCTTCGCGAACTGGGCGACCAAAAAGACCGCAAGGCCCGGTTCCGGACCGTGATCTCCCTGGTTATCGATGGAAAGGAGCATTTTTTTGAAGGGATCTGTGAGGGATGGATCGGCAGGGAAAAAAGGGGAAAGGGCGGCTTTGGCTATGATCCACTGTTTTACCCCAAAGGTTATGACAAGACTTTTGCTGAAATGGACATCGCTGAAAAATCAGCGCTTAGCCACCGCGGCCAGGCGGTGGGAAAACTGGTAACATTTTTGAATAATTTGATAACAAACCGTTGAATTTGACCCCTGAACGCAACCTTCAAATTCCTGAAATCGACTTAATTGATGGGTGTATGCGAGGAGACAGGCGGATGCAGGAAGAACTGTATCGCCGGTTTTCACCACGTATGTACGCTGTCTGCCTCCGCTATGCTGGAAATGCAGAGGAAGCAGAAGATATTTTACAGGAAGGATTTGTCAAGGTCTTTAAAAAACTGGACAGTTTCCGGAGAGAGGGCTCTTTTGAAGGATGGGTGCGCAGGATCTTTGTCAATACCGCGATCGAACATTTTAGAAGAAAGCGCTACCTGATGCCTGTCACGGAAAAAGAGGAGAACACCATCGAAGGCAAATACACCAGTGTGCTGGATGAGCTCGCAGAAAAAGATATCCTTGCCCTCGTGCAGGAATTATCACCGGGCTACCGCACCGTATTCAATATGTACGTGGTGGAAGGATATACGCACAAGGAGATCGCAGATATGCTGGGGATCAGTGAAGGCACCAGCAAATCACAGCTGTCCAGGGCCAAAGTGATCCTCCAGGATATGGTAAGAAAATTTATTGACTCGAACCGGGATGCCCGATCGAAATGAATAAGGAAACGAGAAATAGGATCTACGCAATGGAAGCCCCTCCCCCTTCAGGAGTTTGGGATCGCATCAGCGCTGAATTGGACGAATCGGCGATCGGGTCTCCATTTTCCAATAAATTGAAATCACTGGCAGTTACACCACCTGCCTCTGCCTGGGAAAACATTGAGTCGCAGCTCGGGAATGCCGATGCAGTGACACCTCCTTCCGTCCGTTCCACTCCCTGGCTTAAATACGCTGCGGCAGCAGCCGTCCTGGCCGCACTCGCCTGGGGCTCCACCCTTGTTTTCAATGGAAAGAAAAATGCGGGGAACGAGGTGGTAGTGAACAAGCCGGCCATTGTACCCCCCGTTGAAATAAAAAACACGACCCCTCAAACCGATCAGCCTGCGAAAGAGGAAACTGTTACGATCGACGAGGATGAAAAAAGGAATGACGCGGCGCTTGAAGCCAGCAAAGGCACATACGCCAAACTGAATACACCCAAGCGGAACAAGATCCGCAATGCGGCGGGTTTTCATTTTGCCCTCGACAATCCCGATCCGATCGTTTCACCCGAATCAATGGACCCCGCCAACCGTTACATTGTCCTGATGACACCTGACGGGAATTTTATCCGGATGGCTAAAAAATGGAATCACCTTCTTTGCTGTGTCACCGGTGAGGAACAGGATGCTGAGTGTACCGATCAGCTGAAGAAATGGAAGGATAAGATGGCCAATAGCTCTCAAACGGCTTCGCCCGGAAATTTCGGTGATATAATGGATCTTCTCAAGACGCTCCAGGACGACTGACCTGCTCTTCCAGCTTAGCACGCGCCGCTTCCGGAAGGGAAGCGATCTTTTTCCTGTCATAATCATAACAGATCATCGCAGTTTTTGCAAGTGCAATAAGTGCAGGCCGGGAATCTGACACCAGCGTTCTCTCGAGTTTATAATAAAGATCGAACCCGATACGGGAACAATCTTTTGCCGTTACAAAAACACGGATGGTCTCGGGGTAGAACAGCTCATTCCTGAACTCGATGGCTGCATCTGCCATTATCATTCCCACTCCTTCCAATTGCATTTCGGTATAACCCAGGTTTTGCAGGAATTGCATCCTGGCTTCGTGGATGAGAGAAAGAATGGTATCGTTGCCGATATGGCCTCCGTAATTCAGGTCGGTGATACGCACGGGGATCAGGCAACTGAAAGTGTACGAAGCCGGCGGTGTCAGTTTTATCCGTGCCAAAATGCTGTTTTAAGCAAATCTAAGGGAAGGAAGTGTTTGTCCAGATCTTCCAGCTTTCTTCCGCCTGGATCTCGAGCATTTCCAGCCCATTCCGGGTTTTCGCGCCCCGGGCCTCTCCTTTCTGCACGAACAGCGTTTTTTCAGGGTTGTACACCAGGTCAAATAAAATATGGTCCTTCCCAAGGCCTTCATATGGAATGGGTGGACAATCATTTACCAGGGGATACATACCCACTGGCGAGGTATTGATGATGAGCGGGTGTTCCCTCATCAATTCTTCATCGAGCGCTTCATAGGTGAATGTTGATCCTTCGTTGGCCTTCCGGCTGACCACCTCAGCCTCTACCCCCAATTGGCGCAATACGTACAGGACCGCTTTGGTGGCGCCACCATTCCCGAGCACCAGCGCTTTTTTATGCTTTGGGGTGAGCAATGGTTCCAGGCTTTTCCTGAACCCGGTATGGTCCGTATTGAAACCCCACAATTTCCCTTCGTGGACGCGCACACAATTGCAGGCATCCAGTCCTTCCGGCAATGAGGAATGATCAAGAAGATCGATGATGGTCCGCTTGTGAGGAATGGTGACATTGAATCCCTGCAACGCGGGATGATCGGCGATGATCCCGCGCACCGCTTCCACTTTTTCAATGGGAAAAAGCTGGTACCTGCAATCCCTCAAACCCTCCCTGAGGAATTTATCCGTGAAATATCTTTTGGAAAAAGAATGCGACAGGGGAAAGCCTATGAGTCCATAGAGTCGCATTTCATTTAAAGAGTGATCGTTTTTTTATCCAGGTAAAGCATAAAAGTATCCCCTCTCAGGCCAATGCGCATCGCTTCCAGGGGGATCACTTCCGTAGGTGCGATATTACCGAGGTTCACGTTGGCTCCCAGCAGTTCGATGAAATAAAGTTGCTGCGCTTTTTGCGGGGCTTCCCAAATGATCTTTTCGCCGGGTATCTGGGTAAGGATCTCCTGTACAAGGCCCTCTCTCACCTCGCCGGTACCCCGGTAAATACCTACATTCCCCGCTTCGCGCGCTTCGGCGATCACATAGGCCGAGCCTGCTTCAAGTTCCGCCTTCATCAGTTCGATCCATTTGTAGGGAGGAATGATGTGGGCGGCATCCTTACTTCCCACTTCGCTCAATACGGTTCCGTGCTTTGCGAGTTTTTCTATGTAACCGCATTTTTCGGCGTGGGGAATGGTGATCGACCCATCCGAAACTTCCATATAGGTGATCCCGTAATCCTTGCATACCCGGATATAATCTTCAAACTGGTTGCGGATTAAAAAGGCCTCGAACAGCGTTCCTCCAAAATAAACCGGGATGTCGAATGACTGGTAAACTTCCACCTTCTCTTTCAGGTTGGGCGTTACAAAAGAGGTCCCGAAACCCAGCTTGATGATGTCCACGTGGGGATGCGCCACACTCAGAAAATTGCGCGCTTCGTCCACGCTCAAACCTTTATCCATCACCATTGTCAGCCCGGATTGTCGGGGTTTCTTTATACGCTCAGGGATCTGCGAGAGATTGAAATTCATATTGGTATTGTTGAAAGGAAATGCCGCGCAAAGGTAATGAATAACGAATAATGAAAAACGAATAACGATTATT
>CAMLEM010000007.1 GCA_946479005.1 uncultured Chitinophagaceae bacterium
TGAGCGGAATTTGATCCGGTATGGAGTTGTTCCTCCTTCGCTCACGATGTAAACTCCAAAATCACCCCTGGCCGTTTCCACTCTTGAATAGAATTCCCCTTTTGGTGGTTTCAATACCGCCTTGGTCTTGGCCTGGAACTCTCCTTCCGGGATATTATCGATCAGTTGTTCAATGATGGAAAGGGATTGGCGCATTTCTTTCATTCGCACCAGGTACCGGGCATAACTATCTCCCCCGGTCTCAAGGATCTCCTCGAACTGTAGTTTGTCGTAGATCTCGTAAGGATACAGTTTCCTGATATCACAGCTAACCCCGCTACCGCGGGCAGAGGGACCGCTCATTCCATAGGAAATGGCGTCTTCCCTTGAAATATACCCTACATTTTTTGTCCTGTTCTGGAAGATAATGTTCCCCGTTACCAGGTCATCATACTCGTCGATCTTCGATTTGAAGTGGGTGATGAATTCTTTGGTCTTTCGCTGGAAATTCGGGTGGAGCTCGTACATCACTCCGCCGGGAACCATATAATTCATCGTGAGCCTTGCGCCACAGGTCTCTTCCATAATGTCATTGATCATTTCCCTTTCCCTGAAGGCGAGGAAAAAAGGAGTGAGGGCGCCCACATCCATCGCCATTGCACCCCACCAGAGCTGGTGTGAGGCCAGGCGGGTGAGCTCGTCCATCAACACCCGGATCACCTGGGCCCGTGGAGGCACTTCGATCTGCATCGCTTTTTCCACGCAAAGCGCGCAACCGTGATTATTCATATGCGCGGAGAGATAATCCATCCGGCTCGTCACATATATGAACTGCCGGTAAGAAAGACTCTCGCACATCTTTTCAATGGAGCGATGGATGTAACCAAGATGGGGTTCCACTTTTATGATGGTTTCCCCGTCGAGCGTGACCACCAGGTGTAAAACGCCGTGCGTGGCAGGATGCTGGGGACCGATATTGATCACCATATACCCCGAACCATCATTGGCAAGGCCTGTTACATCCTGTATGATCTGGGTTTCCCTGTACACGGTTATAGTTTTATCATATTCACGGGGTCTTCAAAATCTTTTCTCAGTGGAAACTTACCCTGCCAGTCATCGGGTAATATCAATAATCTCAGGTCGGGGTGTCCGCTGAAATCCACGCCAAACAATTCAAATACCTCGCGTTCGTGGAATTCTGCCGTTCTCCAGATATCGGAAACGGTGTCGATGACGGGGGTTGTCCTGTCGAGCTTTGATTTCACTACCAGGATATGCCGGTGCACCGTGGATTCAAGATGATAAACCATCGTAAGATGTGTTTTCCAGTCCACGCAGGTGAGGCAAAACAAATAATCAAAATGCAAGTCCTTTTCATTGCGGAGTTGCCGGGCTAATGGCTTCCAAAGGCCGGGTTCCAGGTTTACGGTCAACCACTGTGTGCCTTCGTCTGCAGTGAGAGTAGGCTGCAGTTCCGTTAATCTTATTTTCAGCGCTTCCGTTTGCATTATTCCAGCCTGGGCATTTTTATTTGTTCGCGGGTATATCCTTTTTTGATCTTTTCCTGGAGAGTGATCAGCGCGTGGAGCAGGGCTTCGGGCCGGGGCGGGCAGCCGGCGATGTAAACATCCACGGGAATGATATGATCGGCTCCCTTCACCACAGAATAGGTATTGTAGAAAAAAGGGCCTCCACTCGTAGCGCAGGCGCCCATTGCCACTACATATTTCGGGTCAGCCATCTGGTCATAGAGCCTTTTGAGAACCGGGCCCATTTTATTGACGATGGTGCCTGCGATGATGATCACATCCGCCTGGCGGGGAGTGGCGCGGGCCACTTCAAAGCCAAAACGCGACCAGTCATATTTAGCTGCCGCCGTGCTCATCATTTCGATCGCGCAGCAGCTGGTACCGAATACCAGGGGCCAAAGGGAATTGCTCCTTGCCCAGTTGATGATATCGTCAATGGTTGTAACCAATACGCCGCCTGTAGGAGAGGGGATCACTTCCCCGGGGAACGGTTGTTGGGGTGCCTGGGGTCTTACATCCATTTCAGCGCTCCTTTTTTATGGGCATAGAGGAACCCGATGAAAAGAATGAAAAAGAAGATCAGTATTTCAATAAGAGCCATCCATCCCACCTGTTTTACCACCACCGCCCAGGGAAAAAGAAATATGAGTTCCACGTCAAATATGAGAAAGATCAATGCGAAGAGATAGTAACCGACATTAAACTGTATCCAGCTCGGCCCCTGGGTGGGTATCCCGCTTTCATAAGGCTCGCCCTTCTGCGGATTGATAGAAGCTTTCAGGGCAAACTTTGAAACGAGGATCGCAATGCCTGAGAACGCAATGGCGGCGATCATAAGCACTAGGAGGGAGACTGGGCCCATAGGAGCTGATTACTTTGTCCTCAATTTAGGGATTAGATGGGAAATATGGAACACGGATGACACGGATTTGACGGATTAGCAGGGATTGGTCATTTAAGTTCGCAATCGTTCATCGGTTGCGGAATTGGGGAAACAAATCCGTGTTAATCCGCGTGATCCGTGTCATCCGTGTTCCATTGTATTCCTCATCCATATAACTCCAAATGCACCTCTTTATTATCGTACCCCATCGCCTGTATCCGTTCTCGTGCTTCATCGATCATGTTACGCCAGCCGCAGAGAAAAAAATACGCGGGACGATGATCGGAACATATTTCTTCATAGACGGCGTGAACATATCCTTTCCGCCCCTTCCAATCCTGCCGCGATAAGACCGGGATGTATTCAAAGTCGGACAGCCTGGTAGTGAGTTCCTTCATCTCTTCATAATACAGGATGTCGGCCTCGGTGCGGGTTCCAAAGATCAGGTAGATCTGTTGATGGGGAATTTTGTGGTTCAGGATATGATGCAGCATCGCGCGGTAAGGAGCGATCCCGGTGCCGGTGCAGATCAGCAAGAGGTCCTTATCAAGAACCGGTGGTAACACGAAGGTCCCCAGTGCACCGCGAAACTTTAACTCGCTTTCCTCTTTCACGTTTTCGAAGATCCAGCCGGATCCCGCACCGTGCGGTGTGAGAACGATCACGAGTTCGAAAACATTGGTACCATCGGGCCAGCTTGCAATGGAATAGCTGCGCCAGCGTTTATTGGGTTTCTCGTGTATCGGGAGATCAAGTGTCACGAATTGCCCGGGAACGAAATCGAATGAAGTGAGTTCCGGCACTTCCACCCAGTATCGTCTTGTGTTTGAGTTCTCATCGGTGATCTTTATTACTTTACCCGTGCGCCAGGGCTGTAGTGCCATCAGTTTTTTGTTTAATAAACAACAAATTTAATGTAACAGATTGGCACAGAAGTTGGCTAATATGAATCGGAAAGGGATCTGACCTTATGAAAAGTTCCTTTTTAGTTAAAGCAAGTCGTTTATATCTAATGAAGTGTGGTTATGGTAAAGAATTTTTTTGCAGTGATTGCTGCCTATGTTGTGATCGGGACCTTTGCCTTTTCAGGGAAGGGGAAGGAGATCCGTTCCGCGATATCCGGCAGGGTTAGTCCTGCCGACGGGGTGGAGCAGGTGATGGTGATCAGTGGGAAGGACAGTGCCAGGACCGTAACCACAGCGGGAGGTTTTACAGTGGAGGTGAAGCCGGGCGTTCACCAGCTGTTCGTTGACGCGAAGAATCCGTATAAAGATGTGCTTTTGGATAATCTTAATGTTACAGAGAATGAAGTGCTTGACCTGGGAGAGATCACGTTGAAACAATAATTACCTCAATATATATGCACTGGCAGGAAGTTGCAAATAACCTGCACAGGCAACAAGAACGGCGCTTTTACGGGCGCCGTTTTTTGTTTGACGGGGGAGCCATATTTTTGCAGCTGAGGAGATGAGCATTGGGTTATTGCAACAGTATTCTGAATCTCCCCGCCTTTTTCAATTGGCGGACAGGCTTTCCATTGCCCGGCCGCAAAGGATCGCACTAAAAGGGTTGAGTGGAAGCTCTTCCCAGTTCGTGGTCGGCTCCGCCTTTATCCATCCTTCCTGTTCCGGTTTCAACCATCTTATTATCCTGAACGACGCCGAAGAAGCTGCCTATTTTCAAAATACGCTGGAGAACCTGACGGAGGCGCTGGACATCTTTTATTTTCCCTCATCGTTCAAGAACCGGAAGAATTTTCAGCTGTTGAATTCTTCACACGTGATGCTGAGGACCGAGGCACTTACAAAGCTGGCCGGAAGCAAAGAGGGAGCCGTGAATAAAAAGGTGTTTGTCACCTACCCCGAAGCCATTTTTGAAAAGGTGGTATTGCCGGGGACTATCTCGGCAAGTATCATCCACATCAAAGCAGGAGATTCCCTTGATATTGCAGACCTGCTTTTGAAATTCGCAGATCACGGTTTCGAGCGGACGGATTTCGTTTATGAGCCGGGACAATTCGCTATCCGGGGCGGCATCCTGGATATTTACTCCTTTGGAAACGACAAGCCCTACCGGATCGAACTATTCGGGAATGAAGTGGACTCCATCCGGATCATTGACCCGGAGTCGCAGCTAAGCGAAAGAAAATTATTACAGGTAAACATCATTCCAAATGTAGAATCTCAATTCAGCTCAGAGGAAAGAATTTCCCTCTTTGAGTTTCTCCCGGCAAATACCATAGTGTGGATGCAGGACCTCGAAGTTTGCAGGGAGAGGATCGCGGAGAGCGGGGAGGATCTCGATGCCTACCTGCGGTTCATTTCAGACCGCAAACCTTCCCAGGAAAGTGACGATACCTGGGTGAAAAAAGAGCCCGTTGCAGACGATTTTATCCGCCCGGGCGAATTGGAATCCCTGTTCTCCGGCAATCACCTGGTTGAGTTTGGTTACCGGTCTTACCTGGCCAATTGGGAAATTGAATTCACCACCCGGGAACAGCCGGCATTCAACCGGCAATTCGATCTCCTGATCCGCGACCTGAAGCAATGGGAATCCAAGGGTTTCCAGCTGAATCTTTTCGCCGAGAATCCCAAACAGCTGGAACGACTTTACATCATTTTCCAGGACCTGAATGCGGGAATTAATTTCAATCCCGTTGTCACATCCATCCACGAAGGTTTCATTGATGAGGACCTCAGGCTGGTTTGTTATACTGATCACGAGATCTTCCAGCGTTATCATAAGTATCGCGTGCGGCAGGCCTACAATAAGAACAAGGCACTCACGCTTCGTACGCTGAGGGAACTGCAGCCGGGTGATTACGTAACGCACATTGATCACGGCGTAGGGGTGTACAGCGGCCTGCAGAAGCTGGAAGTGAATGGGAAATTACAGGAGGCCGTAAGATTGATCTATAAAGACAGCGACATTCTGTATGTCAACATCAACAGCCTTCACAAGATCGCCAAGTACACCGGCAAGGAAGGTTCCGTTCCCAAAGTGAACAAGCTGGGAAGCGATGTTTGGAATCGCCTGAAGGAAAAGGCCAAGAGCAGGGTGAAGGAGATCGCTTTCGACCTGATAAAGCTTTACGCAAAACGAAAGGCGCAGCAGGGCTTCCAGCATTCGCCGGACAATTATCTGCAAACAGAACTCGAAGCATCTTTCATCTACGAGGATACGCCCGATCAAAGTAAGGCCACCGCGGATGTGAAGAAGGATATGGAATCCCCTTCACCAATGGACCGGCTGGTTTGCGGAGATGTCGGCTTCGGGAAGACCGAGGTTGCGATACGCGCGGCTTTTAAAACCTGTGTGGACGGTAAACAGGCAGCCATCCTGGTGCCTACCACCATACTTGCGTTCCAGCACTACAAGACTTTCAGCGACAGGCTACGCGATTTCCCAGTGACCGTTGATTTTATCAATCGCTTTAAGTCCACGAAGGAAAAAAAGGAAACGCTTCAAAAGCTTGCGGAAGGGAAGATCGACATCCTGGTGGGTACACACGCCCTCCTCGGAAAAGATGTAAAATTCAAAGACCTGGGATTGCTCGTGGTGGATGAAGAGCAGAAATTCGGGGTGGCGCACAAGGAAAAGATCAAAACGTTACGGACAGCCGTGGATTGCCTGACGCTGACAGCCACTCCGATCCCCCGCACATTGCAGTTTTCGCTGATGGGCGCCCGTGATCTTAGCATCATCAATACGCCGCCGCCGAACAGGCAACCTATTCAAACCGAGGTCCAGGTTTATAACGAGGATTTCATCAGGGACGCGATCTATTTTGAAACGGAGAGAGGGGGGCAGGTGTTTTTTATTTACAACCGGATAGCGGGACTGGGAGAAATGGCCGCGGTGATACAGGCGCTTTGTCCCGACCTCAGTATTGGTTTTGCCCACGGCCAGATGGAAGGTCACCTGCTGGAACAGAGGATACTTGATTTCATCGACAGGAAATATGATGTACTGGTTTGCACCAATATCGTGGAGAGCGGGGTGGACATACCGAATGTGAACACGATTATCGTGAACAATGCGCATCAATTCGGGCTCAGTGATCTTCACCAGTTGAGAGGAAGAGTGGGAAGGAGCAACCGGAAAGCATTCTGTTACCTGCTGGCCCCGCCGATGAGCACCCTGCCCGCTGATTCCCGGAAAAGGTTACAAACCCTGGAACAGCACAGTGAGCTGGGGAGCGGATTCCAGATCGCTATGCGCGACCTTGACATTCGCGGCGCCGGAAACCTGCTGGGAGGGGAGCAAAGCGGTTTTATGGCCGAGATCGGTTTTGAAATGTACCAGAAGATCCTGGATGAATCCATCAAAGAATTAAAAAGAACCGAGTTCAAGGAGTTGTTCAGGGAAGAGATCGCGCGGCAGGATGATTTCGTGCAGGATACTACCATCGATACCGATCTCGAGATCCTGATCCCGGATGAATACGTGGAAAGCATCACGGAAAGACTTTCCCTCTACCAGCGCCTGGATAATTGTGAAACCGAAGATGAGCTGGAAGGGATGAAGCTGGAAATGGAAGACCGCTTCGGGCCGCTTCCATCGGAGGTAAAAGATCTTTTTGTAACGGTTCGTTGCCGCCGGCTTGCGGTGGACCTGGGATTTGAAAAGATGAGCCTGAAAGAAAAGACGCTGAAATGCTTCTTCATCAATCGGCCCGATTCGCCCTATTTTGAATCTGATCTTTTCCGCAATATTCTTTCCTACCTGCAAACAGGAACGAATAAGGCCCGGTTAAAACAAACGGGCCGGCTCTTCATACTCATCGCTCCGAACATTGATAGTATGGATGAGATGTATGAGTTTTTAAAAGATATGCACGTGAACAGCGTGCGAACCGGGCAACCGGAGAAACAGCCAACAGCCGGACGCAGCGGCGCGGCGTGACGGCGATCGCAGCGAAGAAATTAGATGTGTGCGGTTGTTTGCCTGCCACTGCGGCTCAACGCGTCGCCGCGTCCGTCTGTTCCTTAGCGATCTTTGCGTTTCTTGGCGCCCTTTGCGTCCGGCTGTTACTATGAGTTTTACGTTATTTATAGTATTTTTATTGATCTCAACCGTGTAAACAATGCCGAATCCAATTCCCGTGATTGCTATACTGCTATGCACATTATGTGCATCAGCACAGGGAGTTCCCGGCTTCGGCGTTCATTTGAAAAGCGGGACAGTCACTCCTGAAAGAAATATCACCGATACCAATCTTGCCCGTTTCAACCAGCAAAGCGCCCGTTCCGGGGGGAAGAATTTCCTGGTCATCCAGTTTGACCGGGTGCTTTCGGAAACGGAGAAAGCGACCCTGGGGTCGATGGGCATTCACCTGCACGATTTCATTCCCAATCTCGCTTATACGGCAACGGTTAGTGGTGATCTCAACGCTTCCACTTTAAGATCGTTCAGTGCGCGTTCGATCATTTCCCTGTCGCCGCTGCAAAAAATGGAACCCTCGCTTGCCGCCGGGAATATTCCCTCCTGGTCAGTGAGGGAAGCAGGTGCCATTGAAGCCTGGATCAGCCATCCGGCCGGATTTTCAACCGGGGAGGTGATCGGGGCACTAAAAGATAAAGGAGTGGAACTCCTCTCCACGGAACTGAAAGAATACCGGGTGCTCTCGATTCGTGTTGAACCGGCCCGATTGATTGAAATTGCTGAACTGCCCTGCATCGAATACATACAGCCTGCCCCTCCGCCTGCTTCACCGCTTAACGTGGAGAGTCTTTGGCTTTCCCGGGCGAATGTTTTGAAAGCTCCCCTAGTGGTGGGAGGAAAAGCGTTGACCGGGAATGGGGTGACCATCGGTATCGGTGATGACGGCGACCCCCAAACCCATTTGGATTTCAAGGGAAGGCTGATAAACAGAACGGGGTGGTATCCAGCCAACCACGCGACCCACGTGAATGGAACAGCCGGCGGGGCGGGGCTGATCAATGAATTGTATGAAGGCTATGCACCGAAAGCCACCCTCGTTACCCAAATGTTCGATGGCATAATCAGCAATGCTCCGCGATATGTGACAGATCACGGAATGGTCATCACCAATAATTCTTATGGGTTCGTGGTCAATGATTGTCCTTTCAACGGGCTGTATGACCTGCCGGCGAGGGTCATTGACCAGTTGGCCATTGATATACCAGCCCTGACCCACGTGGTAGCCGCCGGAAACGATGGCAACCGCGTTTGCGCTCCTTATGCCCAGGGTTTTCATACGGTGCTGGGAGGATACCAGACGGCGAAGAATGTGATAACGGTGGGAAGTACTAATGTAAGAGGAGAAGTTGGAAGCACTTCCAGTCGCGGACCAGTAAAGGATGGTAGGATAAAACCTGAGATCACTTCCACAGGGGTATTCCTGCCTTCCACCTGGGGTGGCAATATTTATAGTTACAACACAGGAACCAGTATGGCGGCGCCCGGAGTTTCCGGAGGGCTTGCCCTCCTGGTGGAACAGTACCGCGCTGCCAATGGCAACCTGGACCCGGAATCCGGCCTGCTGAAAGCCTACCTCCTGAACAGTGGATTTGATGCGGGTAATGCCGGTCCTGATTTCAAATTTGGTTTCGGAAGAATGAACCTTAACCGCGCTTCTTCGATGATGGAGAATAACCGGGTCTTCAACACCACTGTGTCACAGGGCATAACCAATACACACCAGGTAAACGTTCCGGCGAACACAGCCCAGTTGAAAGTGGCCTTATACTGGCTGGATCCGCCGGCTTCCATTCTCTCAGCAAAAACGCTTGTGAATGATCTCGACCTTGTGGTGGAGTCTGGGAGTGGCACAGTGTTGCCTTTCAGGCTCGATACAACAGCGGCAAATCTGGATGCCGCGGCTACCACAGGCGCTGACCACGTCAACAATATTGAGCAGGTGGTGATCTCCAATCCCACGCCGGGACCTTTTGATCTGAAAGTGACCGGCACTTCCATTGTTCAAAACCCTTCGCAGGAATATTTCCTGGTATACGATTTTGTGCCGGTGAGCCTGGCGCTTACCAACCCCATTGGAGGAGAACACTTCCTGGAATCTGTTATTTCCAACCTGGATTCGGTACATATCCAGTGGGATAGTTATGGAACCAGCGAAAGCGGGTTTACAGTTGAATTCTTTAACGGAAGTACCTGGACCACGCTGAGCGCCGCGGTGGAAGGATGGAAACGCATTTTAGGCTGGAAGGTTCCGCAAAACCTGAGCACCAATGCCGCAAGGATCAGGGTAACAGGCAATACCAGCCTGCTCCAATCCACCAGCGAGCCTTTTGTGATCCATCCTACACCCGATCTCGACCTTTCCCTAAATCAATGCGAAGGTTACATTGCCATTGAATGGAATTCACTGTTGGGTGTGACCGATTATGAAGTGATGCTGTTACAGGGAAATCAATGGGCAACAGTGGCAACGGTCAACCAGTTGAACTATGTATTCAGCGGATTGTCGGCCGACAGTGTTTATTGGGTGACCATTCGTCCCCTGGTGAACGGAACACCGGGCAGAAGAGCCGTCGCTGTAGCACGACGCCCGTATAATGGGAATTTCCTGTCGGGTATCTCGTACGATGATCTTTCACTTGTTTCCATCTTCTCCCCTTCCCGTTCAGGAAGAGAGAATACCTCTACTGCACTCACCTCATCGGAAACCGTTACCATCCGGATCAAGAACCTGGATGATGTAGCCGTTTCGGGAAATATCAATGTGAGCTATTCATTGAACGGAACGCCGATGGATGCTGCTGTGATCGCTCCCGTTATACCGGCGGGGGGAACCTATGACCATAGCTTTGGCGTAACCGCTGATCTTTCCGCTACCGGTAACTACCTGATAGAGGCAGCGATCAGCTCAATCAACGATCCCGTGCCGGAAAATAATTTGCTGGCAAGAACAGTACGCCAGTTAGAGAACGACGCGATAGTCAGCGGTGATCTGCCCTGGTTGGATGACCTGGAAACCCTGCCGGTACAGGAACACCTTACCGACCGTATGGGCCTTACAGGGGCGGACCGTTATGATTTCATCAGTGGAAATAACGATACCGGTCGCATCAGGAGTTTCATTAATACCGGTATCGCTTATTCAGGATCAAAGGCATTGACGCTCGACTCCTGGATCTCCAGCAAGGGTACGGTTGACAGCCTTACAGCAACCTTCAACCTGGGCAGCTTCACAACCACGGATGACATAAGAATTGATTTTCGTTATAAGAATCACGGCCAGCGCTCCAATGCAGCAAACCGGGTCTGGATCAGGGGAAGTGACCAGGACAACTGGATCGAGATCTATGATCTCTATGCTAACCAGGCACCCAATGACGGAAGCTATAAACTGATGCACAGCGTGGAGATCAATGATTCGCTGGCGGCATATTCACAGAACTATTCAACCAGCCTGCAGCTGAGAATGGGGCAATGGGGGCTTCATATGGCTGCCGACAATGAATCAGGTGCCGGTTATAGTTTCGATGATTTCAGGATCTACCGGGCCATTGACGACATTCAACTCATTTCCATCGATACACCGGTACTGATCACCTGCGGGTTGAGTGCGATGGTGCCTGTAAAGGTGGTTGTGAGGAACACCTCCGCATCGGTGATCAACAATATCCCGATCTTCCTGGAAGTGGATGGAACTCCAGTGGCCAGTGAGATCATTCCTTCCATACCCGCGAACGATACCATTCATTACACTTTCATCGCCCTGGCAAACCTGGCCAGCTTCGGGGATCACCTGGTTGAGGTTTATGTGGACCTGCCTTCCGATAACGTGCCGGAAAATGACACATTGCAAATCATCGCCAGGAATGTAAAACTCGTGAACAGTTTTCCCTACCTGGAAAATTTTGAAAATGGCGATGGCACCTGGTACACCATCGACAGCTCCCGT
Source organism: uncultured Chitinophagaceae bacterium (assembly GCA_946479005.1). Next base: position 11,285 of record CAMLEM010000007.1, read on the forward strand.
GGCAGCTGGGATTATGGAACACCTTCCTCGGCAAAAATCAACCGCGCGGCCAGTGGTAATAAAGCCTGGAAGACGAATATCTACGGTTATTATAACAACAATGAAACAAGCTACCTGTATTCTCCCTGTTTCGATGTATCGTCGATGAGCATACCCACACTGAGCTTTAGCCTCTCCCTGGATATCGAAGACGGCGGTGCTATAAATTTCTATGATGGGGCCTGGATGGATTATTCAACTGACGGCGGATTCACCTGGCAACGCCTGGGCGGCGTAGGCCAGGGAACAAACTGGTATAACAGGAATTACTCCGGTCAGCAGGTATGGAGCCAGCAGGATTACCAGAGATGGCACGTGGCTACGATTCCTTTGCCAACCTCAAATTCTCTTCGGTTCAGATTTGGCTTCCGCTCTGATGAAGGACTTACCAAAGATGGCATCGCGATCGACGACATCCATATCTATGATAATCTCTATGGAATTTATACCGGCACCGGTGAGAGCCCTGCTTCCGTGCAGCCGGTGGTGAATGGGTCAAACTGGATCGATTTCCTCGTGGGTGGCCAGCTCATTGCTTCTGTTAACCCTGGTGGACAGGACCTGGGGAGTACGGAGGCAAAATCCTATGTGCACACCGGGGGCGTTCGCGTCAACAAGCAGCAATATTATCACGACAGGAATATCACCATCAAGCCCACAAACGTGAACCTGCCGGATTCGGCCATCGTGAGATTTTATTTTCTCGATTCAGAGACCGAAGCGCTGATAAATGCGACAGGCTGTCCTGGTTGTTATAAGCCTTCGATGGCCTATGAGCTGGGGGTGACGAAATACAGTGATCCCAATGATACCTATGAAAATGGCACGCTGGCAGACAACCTGCAGGGCAATTACCTTTTCATCAATGCTGCAAAAGCCGTAAAGGTTCCATTCGACAAAGGATATTATGCGGAGTTCAGCGTGAAAGATTTTTCTGAGTTCTGGCTGAACAACGGGGGATTTGACAACAATACGCCCTTACCCGCGGAGCTCATCAGTTTCACCGCCACTAAGAACGGTTCTGATGTGTTGTTGAAATGGACAACGGCATCGGAGCAGGATGTGGATCATTTTGAAGTGGAAGTGGCCAGGGGGAACCAGGATTACATTCTCGGGCAGTTCATTAAACTGGGAGATCAACCCTCCGCGGGAAATTCCACTACTGAGCAGCATTATGTTTTTACCGACCAGGAGCTAAATAAATCAGGAAACCGTTATTACAGGCTTCGGATCGTTGACATAGATGGCAGGGTAAAATACTCTCCCGTCAGGATCGTTTCCTTCAACACCGAATTCACCTGGCAGGTTTATCCCAATCCCTCGGATGGCAGGTTCACCTTAAGCAGCCAGGCGATGCCGGGTGAGTGGATCCGGTTAAGGGTGCTCAACACGGACGGGAAGACGCTTAAGGAGCAGGAGTTAAGAGGCACAGGCTTTGCCCAGTCGATACCTGTCGATCTCTCGCATCCGGGTTTCGCACCCGGCATTTACCTCCTGGAGGTTTCAACGGACTCAGGGAAACAGGTATTCCGGCTGGTGAAGCAGCAGCCATAAAAAACGATCCCGTTCAGCGAGGAACGGGATCATCTATCTGCGAGAATAATTTCGGTTACCAGCCTTGCTTGGCAATTCCAGCCTCGATCGCAGCCATCGCCTTTTCAGCGTTTACGAGGGTAGTAAGCTTATTTCCCTTACCGTCGTCGCCCTGCACCATATACGCGCCCTTAGCTGTCTTCTTTATCACTGCATTCTGAATGGGAACGCCTTTTTCTTTGGTTTTTACGTTATAAGCCGTGAGTTGTACATCTGCCATTTTCGATCGTTTTTTAGTTAGTAATGCCTGAAATTACTGAATCCCCTCCTTTTAAGGCTTAAATTTTAGTTATACCCACAAAAAAGCCCCGGTCAAACCAGGGCTAATTTCTTTACACTCAACTATTTATACATTAAATGTCGAGTTTGGCATATTTCGCGTGACTTTCAATGAATTCCCTTCTCGGGCCCACTTCGTCACCCATCAGCATACTGAAGATGCGATCGGCTTCGGCAGCGCTTTCAATGGTCACCAGCTTCAGCGTACGGGAGGCCGGGTTCATCGTCGTCTCCCAAAGCTGTTCTGAGTTCATTTCTCCCAAACCTTTATATCGCTGTACGTTCACCGAATCGTCCTTCCCCGCACCGAATTTTTCGATCAGCGCCTTTCTTTGGTCATCATCCCAGGCATAGGCCTGTTCTTTTCCTTTCTTCACCAGGTAAAGGGGTGGCTGGGCGATGTAAACGTAGCCCTGTTCCACCAGTTCGGTCATATAACGGTAGATGAAGGTGAGAATGAGGGTGGCGATATGCGATCCGTCCACATCGGCATCGGTCATAATGATCAGCTTGTGATAACGGAGCCTGGAAAGGTCAAGGGCCTTGGGGTCATCGGGGGTGCCGATCTTCACGCCCAGGGCGGTGAACATATTCCGGATCTCCTCATTGTCATAGATCTTGTGCTCCATCGCTTTTTCCACGTTCAGGATCTTTCCCCTGAGCGGGAGAATGGCCTGGAAACTCCGGTCGCGGCCCTGTTTGGCGGTACCGCCTGCCGAGTCACCCTCGACAAGGAACAGCTCGCAGCGTTCAGGATCCCGGTCGGAACAGTCGGCCAGTTTACCGGGCAGGCCGCCGCCGGTGAGAACCGATTTCCTTTGCACCAGCTCACGGGCCTTTCTCGCCGCTGCTCTCGCCTGCGCGGCGAGGATCACTTTGGATACGATATTCTTGGCTTCCCTGGGATTTTCCTCGAGGAAGGCTTCCAACACTTTTGAAACGGTGGAATCCACCACACCCATCACTTCATTATTGCCCAGTTTGGTCTTGGTTTGACCTTCGAACTGGGGTTCGGGCACTTTCACAGAGATAATGGCGCTTAATCCCTCGCGGAAATCATCACCTTCGATCTCCACCTTAGCTTTCTCAAAAAGCCCGTTCTTATCACCGTAGCTTTTGAATACGCGGGTAAGTGCGCGACGGAAGCCGGATACGTGGGTTCCTCCTTCAATGGTATTGATATTATTCACGTAGGAATAAATGTGTTCATTGTAGCTGTCGTTATAGCTCAGCGCCACTTCCACCATCACGTTCGACGCCTCGTCCCTTCCTTCTACGAAGATCACCTTAGGGATCAGTGAATTCCTTCCCGCACTGCTATCGAGCATTTCTACAAATTCAACGATACCGCCTTCGCTGTAAAAGCTTTTGGAATAGGTGCCGTTGCCATCCTCTTTTTCGCGGAGATCGTTGAGTGTGATCCTTACCCCGCGGTTCAGGTAGGCGAGCTCGCGAAGCCTTCCTTCGAGTATGTCCTTATTGTAAACGGAAGTGATGAAGATCGACTGGTCGGGCCAGAAATGAACGCGGGTGCCTGTTTTGTCGCTGGTGCCGATCTCGCGCACGGCGTATTG
>CAMLEM010000008.1 GCA_946479005.1 uncultured Chitinophagaceae bacterium
GGATGCCCACGGGTCGCTCATAATCGAAGATGTCGAGCTTTCTGCGACTTTTTATGGCATCCCTGATCAGTCCTTCTGAGGAGATGAATTCTGTGTACATCAGGTCGGCTCCGTTATCCTTACAAACCGAACGGAAAGGAGGGTCGCTCACATCTTCCATCGGGGCAAGAAGAAGCGGAAACTCAGACAGTTGTATGGAACCAATAGAAGTCAATTACTTATTTTTGCGGCTCCTGCGCAAATGCAGGTAAGCCTGCAAATTTACGATCCAAAAACCAGAGTCAGATGCGCGGAATGTTAAAGCACAAGTCGGCCGGCACACAAATTTTATTCGTCGTCAGCATCTCTCTTGCTTCTTTTTTTCTTCTTGGAATGTTGGGTACTGTGATCCTGGGCCAGATCACGGGTTTCAGTATTGCTGAGATCAGCGACCCGGCTAAATGGGATTATACCAGTTCATCAACCATCACGCTGGTCCGTGGAATGCAGGTGGTCCAGTTCATTTCCCTGTTTGTTGTTCCAACCTGGCTTTGCTCCCGCTTCCTTAGCATCCACTCCGGGGAATATCTCGGCCTGAAAACGATGCGCCTTAATTACCTCCTGGCCGGTGTCGCGGCAATGATTATTTCCATTCCTTTTGTGAACTGGATGGGTGAGATCAACCGTAACATTGACTTTCCGCCGGGCTGGGCAACCTGGATGAAGGAAAAAGAAGAAGAGGCCGCGTTGCTGATCCGTGCCCTGCTCTCCAGGAGAACGCCCGCAGACCTGCTATTGAATTTATTTTTTATCGCTGTATTGGCCGCTGTAGGAGAGGAATTATTATTTCGGGGGCTGCTGCAAAGACTTTTTATCAAACTCTTTCGCAGCCCGGTCGCAGGCATTCTCGTGGCGGCTTTCCTGTTTTCCGCTATGCATATGCAATTCTATGGGTTCCTGCCCAGGTTCCTGTTGGGTGTCATCCTGGGATTGATCTATTGGTATAGCGGCAGTCTTTGGGTGGCGGTCATCGCACATTTCATTTATGATGCCGCGCTGATCGTGCTGGCTTATTTCTACCCCGAGATGCTGAACGATGAGACCACCGTGAAAGTGTCCAATATGGCCGTGGCAGGGATCATCAGCTTTGCCATCACGATGGCGCTGGTATTGTGGATGAGGGCGAATTCAGGCCGCAAATATGCGGAGGTCTATGCTGATGATTCTGTACCTGTCAAAGATCATCCGTTTTAAGCGAGTAATATGCCTTTGAATCTTCAGACTTTCAGGACCCGGGCAGTGACCGCGATCATATTCGCCGGTGTGATGCTCGTCGGACTTCTCTGGAATCCCTGGAGTTTTTTCATTTTGTTTTCCATCATTCATTTTGGATGCTGGATCGAATACCAGGCCCTGGTTGCGCGTATTGATGAAGGGTACCGGGAGATCACACCTTTTCACCGGGTGGGAGTAATGATCGCGGGCTGGTGTTTGATGCTGTGGTTCTCAGGGGGAAGTTTTAGCATTGGCGGATTTTTGTTGCACGAAGCCGGCTGGTGGCTTGGCCTGATCCTGGCTTTCATCCTGCCGATGACCGAAATTCTGTTTAACAGCAGTATCCGGCCCAGGAATATCGCTCATTCTTTTTTTGGGCTTGTCTATATTTCGGTCAGCTTGGGATTGATGATGGACCTGCAGGCTGTTTCGGTGCTGATGAAGGATTCAAACCCGGCTGAGCCTCTCTCTCGTTTCATCGATCCAATATTTCCTGTGCTGATCATTTTTACCATCTGGATCAATGACACAATGGCCTACGTGGTGGGTTCCCTGATCGGGCGAAGGCCCCTTACGAAAATATCGCCGAAAAAAACCTGGGAAGGAACCGTGGGAGGGATCATTCTTGCCGTGGCATTGATCGGTTCGATAGCTGTGTTTGTTTTTGAACTCGACAGGTACATCCCGGCCTGGCACTGGTACCTGCTCTGTGCCATAGCAGCCATAATGGGAACTTTTGGCGACCTGCTGGAATCGAAATTAAAAAGGCTGGCAGGTGTGAAAGACAGCGGCTCCATTATGCCCGGGCACGGTGGATTCCTCGATCGTTTCGACTCAATGCTGGTTGCAACAACCTTTGTTTGGTTATACGTGCGGGTTTTCCTGGTAGGATATGTCTAGCAGAAGATTGATAACGTAACTTTGTTCGATGACGATCCATAAAGAAGGTACGAAGTCCATTGCGTTGAGCGTGATCCTGTTCAGTGTCATCAACCTGATCTCATTTTATTTCCTGAGCGAGAAAGCACCCATCATCAGCTGGCTGATCTTTATCTTCACCCTGGGCCTACTGGTATTTATTATCTCCTTCTTCAGGATCCCCAAAAGAGAACTGACCACCCGGGCTGATGCTGTGGTCGCTCCTGCCGACGGCAAGGTGGTGGTGATCGAGGAGGTGCAGGCCGATGAGTTCTTTAACGACCGTCGCATCCAGGTCTCGATCTTTATGAGCCCCCTGAATGTACACGTGAACCGAAACCCCGTAGGGGGCGAGGTGGTCTATAGCGAATATCATAAAGGAAAATACCTGGTGGCCTGGCATCCCAAATCTTCAACCGAGAATGAGCGGCATACCGTTGTTTACCGGAGCGGCAACCGGGAGATCCTTATCAAGCAGATCGCAGGGGCCCTGGCAAAAAGGATCGTCAATTACCTGAAGGCCGGGCAAAAAGTGGAGCAATCCCAGGAAATGGGTTTCATCAAATTTGGCTCCCGCGTCGACATTCTTCTTCCTCTCGATGCAAAGATCCACGTTAAGATGGGAGAGATCGCGAGGGGAGGGGTTACCGTGGTGGCAACGTATTGATCAAAATATCCTGCGGAGTTCACTGAGATGGTAGATCGTGTAAGTGGGATAGATCTTTCCCGGCAACTCCATTGGTGAATCCGTGATGAAATTCACGTGTACCTGGTGCAAACCCGCGTTCAGGGCGCCGGCTATATCCACTTCAATGGAATCCCCGATCATTATACTCTCATTAGGATGAGCCCCGGTTTTGTTCAGCGCAAAATCAAAGATCTCCCGGTGGGGTTTCAGGCTGTTGCTGCCCTCGGAAGTGACAACCTCTTTAAAAAATCCCTGCAGTCCGGAGTATTTCAATTTGCTGTGCTGGGTGACCTCGAACCCATTGGTGATAAGGTGCAGCTCGTAGCCGCATTCCCGCAGGTAAGAAAGGGTTTCAATGGTTCCCGGGAAGAGGATATTCCGTGTAGGCAGGAGTTCCAGGAACTTCTCGCTCATGTTCTTCGTTAATTCTTCATCGGAAACCTTGAAGTCAAGCAAGGAAAGGGCCATCCTCTTCGTGCGGAGCTCTTCCTGCCGGATCTTGCCACTCCTGTATTTTTCCCAAAGCCGTTCGTTATGCGCGAGATAATTGCGGTGAAAAAGTTCGAAATCATCAACGCCCCGTTCAGCAAGCCTCAATGAGTGATGTAATTCCGCGAGTGTGGACCTTGCATTGGATTCGAAATCCCAGAGCGTATGATCCAGGTCGAAGAATAAATGCCGATATTTCTTTCCGGATTGCAAAGGGTAGTTCTAGATTTGCATCCTGCAAGTTACAATGCTTACCGGCAAAAAAATGAATGTGATCATTAGCGGGGCCTCCCGCGGAATTGGTCGTTCCATAGCGGAGATCTTCGCGGCGGCGGGAAACGATATTTTCATTTGCTCCAGGGGAGAAATGGAACTTTACAAAACCGCGGAGGAGCTATCCACGAGATACGCGGAATCGGTGGTGCGTGCAAAACCGTTTGACCTTTCGAAAAAAGAGCAGGCCATCGCTTTCGGTGAATGGTGCCTGGGTTATGGCGTTCCCCAGGTGCTGGTGAATAACGCAGGGCTTTTTGAACCGGGGGATGTGCATTCTGAGGCTGAAGGAGTGCTGGAACATCAATTGGAGGTGAATCTCCTGAGCGCATATCATTTGACGCGCAAGGTCATTGAGCCAATGATGAAAGAGAAACAGGGACATATCTTCAATATCTGTTCGATCGCTTCCCTGGCCGCATACCGGAATGGAGGTGCTTACAGCATCAGCAAGTTCGCCCAGTACGGCTTCCATAAGAACCTCAGGGAAGAAATGAAGCCTTACAACATTTCGGTCACCGCGGTCATTGCCGGCGCCGTGATGACAGATTCCTGGGAAGGCTTTGATAACTCTTCTTCCCGGATAATGGAAGCCGGGGACATCGCAAAGATGATCTTTGCCTCTACGCAGCTTTCCCCGGGGGCTTGTGTGGAAGAGATCGTAATGCGCCCAAAATTGGGCGACCTTTGAACAAACCGCTAAAAGCACCGCTTCCCCGCCTGTAAATTTTAAGAGGAGTTTCGAAAAAGGAGGCTGTATTTTGCCAGGATGCGAGGGGTCCTCACGATATTTTTAATATTGTCGCTTCTCCGGGTTTCCCTGGGGCAGTCGTTTCGGACGGTTGTGCCAAAGGAAGCAACCGTGGTTGGCGACGCCTTCCAGGTACAATATATCGTGGAAGGCCATTCCGCAGAAAATTTAAAACCCCCAGTTTTCTCCAATTTTCGGCTGGTCTCCGGCCCCGCTTTTTATAAGGGAAGAACAGAGGACGACAGGCCGGTGGTCAACGCCGTGTTTACACTGGAACCGCTGCGCCCTGGCCGCTTCGTCATACAGGGAGCAACCCTGGTTGTGAGCGATAAAAAGATCAGGAGTAACAATGCAGAAGTACTTGTGTTGAGTGTGGCAGAAGCCGTAGAGAAGAAAGAAGCCGCCAATGATTATTTTTTGCGGCCGGGAGAGGATCCTTATCGGAAAATAAAGGAGAACATATTCATCCGGGTACAGGTGAACAAGCGCAAGGTTTATGTGGGAGAGCCCGTGCAGGCGACCTTTAAGCTTTATTCCAGGCTGCAATCGCGTTCAGATATTCTCAAGAACCCGGGCTTTTACGGGTTCTCCGTATTCGACCAGGTGAACCTGGCAGATAAGGAATCCACGGTGGAGAATATTGACGGAAAGTTATTCGATGTGCATACGGTGAGGAAGGTCCAGCTGTTCCCGCTTCAGGCCGGGAATCTCTATATTGATGAAATGGAAGTCAGGAACAGGGTGGAATTCTCGCGTAGTGCTGTCAGTAAGAAAACAGAACAGGAGATAGCCGAAGGGATGTCCGTTTTTGAAGAAGAGAACGAGAAGCTCACTTCTGGCTCCGAAGTCTTCGAATCTCAAATGCATACAGAACCCGTGTTGATCACAGTGAAGCCCCTGCCTGCGACGGGGAGGCCTGCAAATTTCCAGGGGGCAGTTGGCCATTTCTCCATTCTCGCTTCAGTAGACCAGTCGGGCCTGGCCGCAGAGAAAAAAGGTGTTTTCATCTTAAGGGTAAAAGGTTCCGGTAATTTTATGCAGATCGATGCCCCTCGTCCCCAATGGCCTGCCGGGATGGAGGTGTTTGAGCCCCAGGTGAAAGACGAGTTTGACAGGAACAGTTTTCCCCTGCAGGGAGAAAGAGTCTTCCGCTATCCCTTCGTTCTTTCCAGGACCGGCGAGTTCGCGATACCGGAGTTGGTGTTTCACTTTTTCGATCCCGACAGTGGGGAGTTCCAAAGCGCCTCCAGCAGGGCGATACCGGTTTCGATGAAAGCGGTCTTTTCAAATCCCGCTCCCGACATTGCTGAACGGGGCAACAGTAAAAAAATTTATACCTGGTTGATCCCTGCAGGGACCCTGGTTTTGGGAGTGTTCATCTTTCTTTTTTTGAGAAACAGGAAGCGAAGGTCGAAGGCGGCCATCGAAATGCCAGCTCCCGACGGCTGGGAAGACATCTGGAGAGATTCCGGGATCTCCGCGGACCAGCCGCCGCGGGAACTTTACTCGGCTTTGTTGCAGTTCACCTGGAAATATTTCGAAGACCGTCTTTCGCTTCAAAAGGGAGAGATGAAAAAGTCTTTGCTTTTTTCCTCGCTCCGCGAGCGGCAGATCGACGAGCAACTGATCGCCCGGCTGAGTGGAATGTTTACAATGGCTGAGACCTCTCTTTTTACAGGTGCGAAAACAGGAACGGATCCCGGGCGGGTTCTCGAGGAGAGCCGCGATTTGTTCAGGAAGCTGGATGTCTTACTCTGAATATTTGTATCCTACCCCGCGCACAGAATGAAAATATCTTGGGTTCCGGCTGTCCTCTTCAAAATACTTGCGAAAACTTAGGATGAAATTGTCGATCGTCCGGGTGGTTGGATAAACATTATAGCCCCAAACCGACTGGAGGATCTTCTCCCTGGGCACCACCTCGTTCTTATTTTCAATGAGGAGCTTCAGCAGCATCGTTTCTTTCTTACTCAGCTGGATGGTCTCACCGTTTTTCTTCCTGGCTTCCTGGGCCTTGAAATCGATGGTGTTACCCCCGAAACTGTAATTATCTCCCACGGAGGATTTATCAAGGAGTTTTTTGTTCTTGTTGATCAGCTTGTTTACCCGCAGCAGCAATTCTTCCAGGTTGAATGGCTTGGTGAGATAGTCATCGGCCCCTTTTTTTAAGCCCAATACCCTGTCGGCGCTGCTGTTCCGGGCGCTCAGGATAAGAATGGGTACGTCATTGTTGCTGATGCGAACGGTCTCCGTTACGTTGATGCCATCCATTTCAGGAAGCATCACATCCAGGATGATCAGGTCGAAATATTCCGACTGTACCGCTTTCAGTGCGGAAGCGCCATTAAACGCGGAGGTAACATCATAGCCTTCCAGTTCAAGATTCAATTTGAGCGCTTCGTGAAGATTTTCTTCATCTTCCACCAATAATATGGAGGTTTTGCGGTCGGCCATTTATCTTTTAAAAACGACAACAAATTTACTGCCCGCCGGGCTTCCGTTTGTCATCGTTATGTCGGCATTGTGACCCTTTGCGATCTTCTGGCAAAGGTATAATCCCAGGCCTGTACCCTGGGCCTTCCGGGTTTCCTCATTCCCGATACGATAGAATTTCTTAAAGATCTTCCTGCGCTCTGATTCTGCGATTCCCGGCCCTTCGTCGATCACCTGTAATTCGGTCTGGCGGCCGGATGTTTTCAATGTTGCCGTGATGGGTTTGTCCCGGGGAGAATATTTGACCGCATTTTCCAAAAGGTTATTGATCAGCATCTGCAGAAGAAGCGGATCTCCTTTCACATCGGCATCCTCCTCGATCAGCTCATTGAATTTCCTGTCAGGGTACCGGGTTCGGAAATCCCTCAGGCAGTCCTTTAGCAGGTCCCCGAGGTCAAGTTCGTCCCTCGTTTGGGTATAACCGTCGCCCTCCAGCTGTGAGGATACGAGGATGTTACTGGTCAGGTTATTCAATCTTGTGATCTCATCAAGTGTCGTGCGGATGAGCCGTTCCTGTTTTTCCGGTTCGAGATTGTATTTCCGAAGGGTCTCCAGGTTCAGCCTGACCACCGAAATGGGTGTTTTCAATTCGTGGGTCACAGCCATCATAAAATGTTGTTGCTGGATCTGCAGTATGAACTGGCGCCGGACATAGCGGTAAACAAATGCAGCGCCGACGAAAAGCAGGATCAGGAAAGTCACTCCTTCGGCCACGTATTTGGCTTTATTACGACGTTCTTCGGTGATGATCCCGGAAAGTTCAGCATTGTACTGATCAGGGGTCAGCATTTCCCTGCGAAGCTCAAGGTTATTCCATTGCTGTGCGGCGATCTCTGCGTTCTGGTTGAGAAGAGACACGAACCACCAGACCAGCGCCGCGATGATATAAAATAACATCAACCAGTAAATGATGGTCGTGAGCCGAAGTTTTTTCCGCGAACCCTCTTCCATTGGTGATGTTTTAATTTTCCTTTTCTACCCGGATGCCCACATTGAAAACGTGTTTCAGCGGATCTTCTCTCATTATCTGTTCTACGGAAAAAGTGTAGTCGCCGGGCTTCCTGAACTTAAAGGTCTCTCCCGTAGGGGTCAGGGCAATGCGATGTTCATAAATATCATCCATACCGGACCCGAGCCAGCCTTCATCATTGGTGGCCAGCAAGAGATCGTACCGCGCTTTTTGCACCGTATCCATTCCAGGCTGTTTGGCATAAAGATTAATGAAGATATTATTGTAGTTGTACTTCTCATTATGCCGGAGCACCAGGTAGAGCCTGTAGGAGGAGCTGGTATCGCTAATGGAAAAAGTGAAGGAAGGTCTGTAGCTGTTCTTCCATTCGTGGTTGGGGATGCTTACGGATCGTTCATAGAGGTCGATGGTATTGCACGACAGGAGCATTGAAAAAACCACCACCAGGAAGGGTATATGAAACGGCCGTTTCGGCATTCGCAACTTATTTAAGCAAAAATAGGCCGGCTTAAAGAACATTCAGCACCTGTTCTTTGGCTTTCTCCAGTTCATCCTTCATTAAAACGACCGCTTTCTGGATGGTGGAATCATAAGCCTTCGAACCGGTGGTATTGATCTCGCGGCCGATCTCCTGGAGGATGAAGGATAGTTTCTTTCCCTTGGAAGTTTCGTTTTCCGAAAGCAGGGAAAGGAAATAATCACAGTGGTTTTTCAATCTCACCTGTTCTTCGCTGATATCTATCTTCTCAATGTAATAGATCAGTTCTTGCTCCAGCCGGTTCCCGTCGTAATTCTCCTTTCCCACATTCTCTTCGAGCAAACGGGTGAGACCTTCCCTGATCTTTTGCTGCCGCTGGGGCTCCAGGCGGATCACTTCTTCCTGCTGGTTCAGGATATTGCTTATCCGGAGGCGAAGATCTTTTTCGAGGCTTTGCCCTTCATTCAATCGATGCCCGTCAAGCGCCCGGATAGCCTCCTGCAACACTTTTTTGAACTGCTCCCATTCCCGGTCGTCCAGGGTATCACTGCTTGGCGTGATCACTTCCGGGAGTTTCACCAGGGTGCTGAGAATATTGGAAGGGTCGAGATTCAATTCTGCCGACAGGTCGGCAAGGGGTTTATAGTAAGCCCGGGCCAGGTCGGTATTGATCGTAACGGGTTTGGCATTGCCGGTATCTTTCAGGCTGATCATACAATCCACGGTCCCTCTCTGGAGTCCCTCGGAAAGGATCTTCCTGATTTCGAATTCAAAAGGTTTGAGGAAGGCCGGGAGCTTCAGCTGCAGATCGAACTGTTTTCCGTTAAGGGCTTTGATATCTACCTGGAAGGTTTTTTCCCCGATGCTTTTTTCCACTCTCCCGAAACCCGTCATTGATTTTAGCATAACAATGTTTGAATGCCGTAAAGTTATCTATTATAGAAAAGAAAATCCCCCCGGAAAACCAGGGGGAACATATATGGATGGGTTAGTAAGTACAGGGAAATAAATTTCCCTACACAATATTAGAAATTATTTTGTTTATCCAAAAAATTTTCGGGAAATATTTTATTAACATTTTAAAATGTCTTGTGGATAAAAGCGGGACGCGAAAACGATTGTCCATAGAAATTTTGATCGCGTTTTTCTTGCCCTGATTTTTTTTACGGTCCTTTTTTCATTGGGGAAATGTGTGGTGAGGGTATGAAGTATGTTCAATGACCTCTCCATTTATTCTACGATTACCTTTGTCAAAACAAGCAAAATGAAGTTTCCCCAACCGGTCCCCATCCGATCCATTGCCTCTCTGGTAAATGCCCGGGTTGTGGGCGATGAAGAGGCGAAGGCAGAAGGGATCAATGAGATCCACCGGGTGGAACCGGGTGATCTTGTATTCGTGGATCATCCCAAATATTACCAGTCGTGTGTGGAATCGAACGCCTCCTTCATTATCATTAATGAAGAGATCGGCAATCGCGGCGGCAAGACCTTACTGGTGACCGAAGAGCCCTTTGAGGCCTACCTGAAGATCGTTGATAAATTCAGGCCATACATACCGCCCACACAGATGATCAGTAAAACCGCGGAGGTTGGGTTGGGCACACACATTTCACCCGGGGTTTTCATTGGGGAGGAAGTGAAGATCGGGACAGGCTGCATCATACATCCCAATGTGACCATTCACGGTTATTGTGAGATCGGCGATAACGTGGTGATCCAGTCGGGCTCGGTGATCGGCAGCGATGCTTTTTATTATAACCGGAAGGCCACGCGGGAGATCCGGTATAAAAGGATGAAAAGTTGCGGGCGGGTAATCCTGGAAAACGACGTGGAGGTGGGAGCGGGCTGTATGATCGACCGGGGTGTAACACACGACACAAGGATCGGCAAGGGAACCAAGATGGATAATCACATTCACGTCGGCCATGATACGGTCATCGGCCCCAACTGCCTCATCGCCGCCCACGTGATCATCGCGGGGGGCGTGATCATTGAGGAAGAAGTGACCATTTGGGGAGCGGTTGCCATCAATAAAACGCTTCGGATAGGTGCTAAGGCCGTGTTACTGGGGAAGACCGGCGTTACCTCAAGCATTGAGGGCGGCAAAACTTATTGGGGAACCCCTGCCCAGGATGCAGGGATCGTGAAACGAGAAAAAATTTGGATAAAGAGGATCCCGGAGATCTGGGAAAAATTGCGAAATCTCTAAGCATTCAGGGGCCCCACTCACTCCTCCGACGGGGGAATATAATCATAGGGCAATAGGTCCGCCAGGTTCTTCCAGCTCCAATACCCCTGGTTTACCCAGTCTTTCTGATCGTAATACCATCCATTTTCCGTGATGGCGATCGCATCCTTGAGGTTCACATAAGATATGATGTAAGGAATACTCTTGGGCAGGTTCATTTTCTTCAGGTATTCGTATTCCATACTTTTCTTCTTATAGGTGACGCTGATCTTCCGCGGAAACCAGATCTCGATCTGCATCGTACTGTCGAGCGCTCCATAATAGGTGCTGTCATAAGGATTGATCTTGACGAATTTCTTATCGTTTTTCTCATCCAGGAGATCCACGATCCATCCATCTTCGAACAGCGTGCTGTCATAATAGCTTCGAAGGAATTGAAGCTTGGATCCTTCGTACGCATCCGCCCTGGCTTTGGCCCAGGTGGCACGGAGGCTGTCGTCTCCTTCCATTTCCATAACCGCGGTAGGTGTTCAGCTTGTTGTTATAATGATACACAAAGGAATCGAGCTGGTAGGTTAGCTGGTACCCGAGCGCCCTGTTGGTGATCCTGAGAGGCTCCGTGGCCAGCACCTTCAGTTTGTTATTTCGCTTGGAAAAATAAAATTTCAGTGATTCGGGATTCTCCAGTTGTGAATTCCTGGCATTGGCAGTTGTGCCGATGAAATTTTCCAGGAAGAAGTCGCCATATTTTTCCCAGCCATTGGGCACTTCATTGCTGGTTTTGATGACCACTTCACTCATACTTTTATCTTCTTTCACCATCAGCACTTCGAGGTGGGAATTCTCTTTGACCCTTACCGTCTGTGTCTGGTAACCGGTGAAGCTGAATACAAGATCGTATCCGCCCGATTTGAGCGAAATGCTGAATTCTCCCTCCCGGGAAGTGACGGTTCCCAAAGTGGTATTCTGGCAGTAAACGGAGGCGGGTGAAAGCGGCTCGCGGGTAGCGGAGTCGAGGATCTTTCCGGTGACCACGAACTGGGCATTTGCCGAATTTAGGGCCAGGAGAAGGAAGAGGGCAAAACTTGCCTTTTTCATAGTTGACGATTTCGGATTAAAGATACATTTTGAAGCGCTATGGTTGCCTTCCGGTTTCTACGCCGTTCATATAGTGTTTGCACGCTTTTGTAATGGTATGTTCCAGCGGCGTGAAGGAAAAACCCGGGAGTGAAGACAATATTTTATTATTGTCAAAATAGGTTTTACTGATTGCCACCCTCACGCTTTCGGGAGTGAGTAATGGCTTCTTGCGGGAAAATGCCGAGCGGAATCTTTCCAATCGCCAGCCCAGGGAAAGAATGAAGGGGCTTGCCGCTTTTTTCGGTCCTGGTTTCCCAAATCCGCCTGCGATCGTATCCTGCAGCTTTTTAAAGCTCCAGTTATCACCATTTACAATGAATCGCTGTTCACTGATGTCATTTTCCAGCATCAGCACGGCTACCCGGGCCACATCCTCCACATCCACAAAACCGTTCACTCCCGGAGTGTACCAATTGAAGCCATTGTGAATGTTCCGGAATATCGAACAACTGCCCGTGTGCCAGTCTCCGTACCCCAGGATCGTGCTGGGATTCAGGATAACCGCGTTCAACCCTTCGCTGATCCCGCGCCAGATCTGGAGCTCTGCTTTCATCTTGGACTTTGCATAATGGGTATTCGCTTTTGACTCCTCCCATTTCTTTTCTTCGTCCACTTCTCCACCCAGCATAGACCGGCCCAGCGCCGCCACCGAACTGATATGAATGAGCTTCTTAATTCCTTTTTCAAGGGCGATATTCACCACGTTCGCAGTGCCTTCCACATTCACCTGGTACATTTTTTCACGGTCTTTCCTGAGAAAAGAAACAATGGCAGCAGAGTGGATCACAGCGTCCATCCCCTCCATTGCATCTTCCAGGGATACCACATCGAGAATATCGCCGGGCAACCATTCCACCTTCTCCAGGATCTTTTCTTCTATGAACGAGGGCAGCGTATTGTTTCGCCGGATCGCACGAACGAAATAATTTTTTTCAACCAGCTCGCGGATGATGTAGGCGCCGAGGAATCCCGTGCCTCCCGTGACCAAAATGCGTTTGCTCATAATTTTGCCTCCCGGCTTGCTTCAATACTTATAATATCCTTCGCCGGCTTTCCTGCCTAATTTCCCCGCTTTCACTTTTTCTTCCTGTATCATTGAAGGCTTCAACCTTTCAGGTTTTGATAATTGTTCATAAACGGAACAGCTGACAGCATAATTGATATCATTTCCTATCAGGTCCATCAGTCGAAAAGGCCCCATTTTGAATCCGGCAGATTCCATAAGCTCATCGATCGCCGGTAATTCTACCGCATTTTCTTCAACCAGCCGGAGCGCTTCGATATAGAATGGCCGCGCCACCCGGTTCACAATGAACCCCGGGGAGTCCCTGCATACCACGGGCGTCTTCCCCATTTTTTTCACCACGCTGATGATCTCTTCCATTGCTTTTGGATTAGATGCGGGGTCACCGGTTGTCACCAGTTCCACCAGTTTCATTACAGTTGCCGGGTTAAAGAAATGCATCCCGAAAAGGGGGCGGGGTTTCCTGAGACCGGCCTGGATTTGTGTAATGGACAGGGAGGAGGTATTCGTTGTAAAAATGCAATGTTCATCATTGATCTCCCCGAGCTGATCGAAAAGGGCGATCTTGGCTTCGTAGCTCTCAATGATCGCCTCTATCACCAGGTCGGATCCGCAGTCACTGATCTTCCCGGTAAAATGGATCCGGTTCAGGATCTCCGCTGCATTTGCTTCCGTGATCTTTTGTTTGGTAACAAGGCCCGCCAGTGATTGACGGATTTTTTGTGCTGCATTTTGCAGCACTTCGGGATTCAATTCATAAAGGATGGTATGAAACCCGGCCTGCGCCATCGCCTGTGCAATGCCGCTGCCCATTGTGCCTGCCCCGCAAACGCAGATGCTGTGGATGGTCATTACGCGAAGGTAAACCCTATCTTTAGCCTATGATTTCAAAGAAGGCAAAAAATATTTTTTTCCTGCTGAATTTTATCGGTTTTTCAGCCGGTGCGCAAAGTTTTGAGTGGTGGCGCGATAACGTAGGATGGGATGGCACTACGCATTACTGGAAGTATATGACGATTAGCCCAAAATATTTTGGCCCCAACGCACTTTCGGTCCCCTCTATGAATAATGGGAATGCGGATACCATCATTTCTCTCGGCGCCTCCGCGGCCTTCCATTTTATGAAGGGGGATAAGACGCAGAATCTCGTTCTTTATGGGAACTACACAACAAAGAGCAACACCATCTCGGTCGATGCACAGTTCATTCCTCACGAACGATTCAATGTAAGCCACGAACTGAAGACGGAAAGGAAGGTTTATTACCAGGATTATCATAAAAGATCCACGACCGGGGATGTGGTGGTAAATACCGTGTTCCAGGTTTTTCCGAAATGGCGGGATAAACTGCAGCTGGCAATGCGTGTGGGAGTGAGAATGCCCTCGGGAGGCGCGTTGGGAGCGGCCCGTTATGCGGATGTTCCCGGTTACTGGATAGATGCAGGAGCGGGAGTGCCCCTCGGGAAAACAGGATGGAAGTTCAACCAGATGCTGGGCTTTCTTGTGTGGCAGACGAACGAGGACGGTCTCCGGCAGAATGATGCATTTCTATTCGGAACAGGTGCTGAATACAACAGGAACGGGCTTCATATGCAGCTCTATGGAGCTGGTTATATTGGTTATAAGAACAATGGAGACAAGCCCGTCGTGATCCGCGCGAGCATTGAGACAAGGAAGAAGCAGGCTTCCCTGTTTCTTCGCCTGCAACAGGGGATTCACGATTTTGAATATTTTTCCACTGAGGCGGGGGCCCGCTTATTGTTCAAATGATGTGGATTAATACCACCGTAGTTTTCTTATCTTAAAGCAAAATTTTAGCCTGATGGAGCCCAATCAACCAACAACGTCAACTGTAACCGCTGTCAACTATGCACCACAACCCGGTATGTTCGGGACAAAAGTCCCATCTTCCATCGCCTTCGTGGTGGGGATCCTTGTGTTTTTGCTGCCCTTCACCGAGATCCGGTGTGGTGGTACTAAGCTGAT
>CAMLEM010000009.1 GCA_946479005.1 uncultured Chitinophagaceae bacterium
CATCCATAGTTGCTTCCTTTGGTCACCAGGTTGATCTCTTCATAGAGCACTTGTCCCGCATCGCCTGCATAAAGCGCCCTGTCGCCACCCATATCGAATGACATCCGGAAGGGATTCCTGAATCCAAACGCGTAGATCTCATCCATTCCGGGCCCGGCTACAAAAGGATTGTCCGGCGGAATTCCATAAGGGGAACCACTGTTCACATCAATACGCAGAATATCTCCAAAAAGATTGGATGTGATATCCTGGCCATTTCCTCCCGGGATGTCGGTGTACCAGTCTTCCACGTGACCCGGCGCCACATCATTGGCGGATCCACCATCACCGATGGCGATGTAGAGATATCCGTCAGGGCCGAAAGCCAGGGTGCCTCCGTTATGATTGCTTTGGGGATCATCGATGTCGAGCAGGATCCTTTCTGAGGCCATATCGGCTACATTCGGATCGGCAGTGGATGCCAGGAATTCAGAGATCCGGCTGAGATTATTCCAGTTGTTCACTGGTGTTGGACCGCCGGGTCGGGGAGGGAGCTGGTAATACACATAGAATTTCCGGTTGCTTGCGTATTGAGGATGGAAAGCGAGACCCAGGAGTCCCCGCTCATCATAGTTCGGGTTCAGCGGAACCATCGTAGCCGTGACGTCAAGGAAAGGCGTGGGTAAGCGACTCCCATTCTGGAGGATCCAGATCTTTCCCACCTGGTCAATCACGAAAAGCCGGTTGGTATTGTCGGGTACTGAAACTAAACCGATGGGAGATGAAAGGCCATCAGCCACCAGCTGCAGATCGAGATCCACATCGTCAATATCATCTTCGGGGTCGCAGGAACTGTGAACGAATAGTGAAAAAATAAATGCAAAGGGTAGAAGCCAGGGGAAAACTCTCCTGTTACCTGAAAGAAGCATCTTCATGGTTACTGTTTTTGAGGTTATGAATCTGGCAGATGGGATGCAGCAAGCCTCGGAGGGGAAAAAAACGCGGCCCAGTGTAATCGGATAATAGCGAAGCAAGGTTGCTCCGGGGAGCAGGGGATTTAACCACAGAGGACACGGTTTTCTTTTTTAACCACGGAGGACACGGGCCCCTGCGGGGCGGCACGGAGGACGCGGTTTTTTTACCACGGAGGACACGGAGGACGCGGGCCCCTGCGGGGCGTCACGGAGGACTTGGTTTTTCTCTTATAGAAACCTCAAAACATCCATACAGACCCCGGCAGCATCTTAAAAGAAAAAAGCAGTGCCCTCCGTGGTTATATTTTCCTTCTGACAAATTTTCAGCCGATACCGGTTGGCATTTTCATTGTGGCATCCATAGAAAAAAAGGAGGCTTTATGTCAACAAGTATGATCAGAAAACAAAATGGGTCACAAGGCTCACCTGCCCGTACAGCCGGGAGTTGGGTTGACCAGTTGTTCCAGGACAACCTGAGCCGCTTTTTCAGTGATGAACCTTTTTTTACAGGAAGTTCTTCCTTGTCCAGGGTGCCGGTAAATCTCCGGGAGACGGACAGGACCTATGAAATGGAACTGGTGGCGCCGGGCTTAAAAAAGGAAGACCTGAAACTGCAGGTTTCCAATGATAGCCTGACAGTATCTTTTGATCGGGAGGAAGAAAAAAATGAAGGGAAGGAAGAGGAAGGATGGCTGCGCAGGGAATACCGCAGCGAAAGTTTCAGCAGAACATTCCACCTGGATGATACCGTGGATGTAAATAAGATCGAGGCAGATTATACCAATGGGATATTACACGTATGCCTGCCCAAAAAGGAGAACGCGCAGAAGATCTCTAGAACGATCGCTGTGAAATAGGATTTAGGTTTAAGGTTTAGGGCTTAAAAAGCTCTAAACCTTAAACTAATAAAACCTAAACCAACTAAAGTCCTTTTACAGCCTCAAATAGCTGTTCCTTCGTAAATGGTTTTTCCAGGTAACGATCTGCACCGGCTTCCAGGGCCACATCTTTCGCAGCGCCATCGAACCCTGAGATCATAATAATACGGGTTGAGGGGCGGTTCTTCTTCAGGTAAGTGATGAGATCGATGCCATAGCCGTCCGGCAACTTATTATCGAGGATCACAACATCCGGGGCTTCCGATTCAAGGTGTTCACAGGCTTTTTCCAGGGTTTTCACGTGGTCGAGTTCCATTTCCTCCCCATTGAGTAAAATATTCAACAAAAGACACATTTCTCCTTCATCTTCAACGATGAGGATCTTTTTCAGCGCTTTGGCCTGCAGGGTTTCATTTGACATAACAGTTCATTTAAGGTGCTTCGTTTAAAATTGGGATTTTCAAAGGGAAAGGTTGGAAACTCTGTCTATGTATTAAAAACCGTTCCAAATTTTAAACGGGCCGTGAATGAACAGGGTATGACCTAACTTCAGTCTCTCAAAAAACAGGATGAAATGCGTTTAATCTTCTTCATTATCCTTTTGTTGGCAAATTTCTCCTTAACCGCACAGCTCCGGGTGGAGCCGATGCACTGGTGG
Organism: uncultured Chitinophagaceae bacterium; assembly: GCA_946479005.1. Next base: position 2,490 of record CAMLEM010000009.1, read on the forward strand.
GTAGGGATGAAAGACCCCAGGGTGCAATTGCTGGTACACGGTAAAGGCATCGGTTCTGCGACGCCCCGGATCTCGTACCCGGGGGTAACGATCACTAAAGTCAGCAGGGCAGACAGTCCCAATTACCTGTTTATCGACCTGCTCATCGCCAGGACCGCGAAGCCGGGAAGCTTCGAGATCCGCTTTTTCGAAAAAACCAAACTCGCGGCTGTTTGTGAATACCAGCTCAATAAACGGGTGGCCGGCGCCGGGGCACAACAAGGATTCAATTCCTCCGACCTGATCTACCTGATCACCCCCGACCGGTTCGCCAATGGCGACCCGTCCAACGATGTGGTAATGGGGATGAGGGAGGAAAAGCTGGACCGGAAACACGATTATGGCCGGCACGGCGGTGATATCCGGGGGATCATTAACCATCTTGATTACATAAAGAATATGGGGTTCACGGCAATCTGGCCCACCCCGATGCTCGAAAATGATATGAAGGAATCTTCCTATCACGGTTATGCCATCACCGATTTCTATAAAGTGGACCCCCGGATGGGGAACCTCGAAGATTACCTGGAACTGTCCAATGCCTGCGAGGCAAAAGGGATCAAGCTCATTTTTGATGGCGTGGCCAATCATACCGGTATTGAGTACTGGTGGATGAAAGATCTTCCCTTCAGGGACTGGATCAACTATGCTGATTCATTCCGTACAACCAATCACCGGCGTACCGTGAACCAGGATCCCTATGCCTCAGAAGCCGACAAAAAACTGATGGCGAAAGGCTGGTTCGTCAGTGCAATGCCTGACCTGAACCAGGACAATCCCTTCCTATCCAATTATATCATCCAGAATAACATCTGGTGGATCGAAAAACTGAAACTGCGGGGGATCAGGCAGGACACCTACCCTTATTCTCAAAAAGATTTTCTCAGCAAATGGTCGTGCCGTATCCTGAATGAATACCCGAACTTCTCCATTGTGGGAGAAGAATGGAGCACCAACCCTTTGCTGGTGGCCTTCTGGCAGAAAGGCAAGCCGAATGCAGCCGGGTACAGTGGCTGTATGAAGAGCACAATGGATTTCCCGATGCAGGAAACGCTGGTGCGCGCGCTGACCGAGCCTGAAGGTTGGAATACCGGCTTCAATAAATTATATGAAGGCCTGGCCAATGATTTCGTGTATGCATCTCCGAAAGACCTCCTCATCTTTGGCGATAACCACGATATGGACCGGCTCTTTACCCAGCTGAAAAGCGACCCGGCCCTGATGAAAATGGCGCTGGCCTGGATCCTGACGTCAAGGGGGATTCCACAGGTCTATTATGGTACTGAAGTGCTCATCAACAACAACGCGAAACCCGGTGACCACGGGCTGATCCGCACCGATTTTCCGGGAGGCTGGCCGGGTGATTCAGCTAACGCGTTTACAGGAAAGGGGTTGACAAGGGAACAGATGGATGTACAGGCGTTCGTGAAAAAACTGGCCAACTGGAGAAAAGGCAAACAGGTGATCCACGAGGGAAATACAAAGCACTTCGCGCCCGCTGATGGCGTTTATGTTTATTTCAGGTATGACGGAAAGGATACTGTGATGGTAGTGATGAACAAGAATGAGAAGACTGTTGACCTGCATACTTCATTCCTGGGGGAGATGTTGAAAAACCGGACCCGGGCCCTCAATGTTCTCACGGGGGAAAGTTCAGTCTTAAATTTGTTAAAGATCCCGGCGAGATCGGCCCTGGTCTATGAATTGAAGTAACACAACAACGACCTCATAAATCATTTAGTTATGAAAAAACTCGTTTATCTTTTTTTTGCAGGGCTGCTTTTTCAAACGGCTTATTCGCAGGACAGGAAAGAACGGAAAATCATATCAGACGCTGAGGATGCTAAAGCGGCATTCATATCATCCGACGGCCTGATGGAGAATTTGTTCAATGATGCTTATGGTTATGTGATCTTTCCGAATGTTGGAAAGGGTGGCTTCGGGATCGGTGGCGCAGCGGGAAACGGTGCGGCTTACCAGGGAGGCAGCCTGATCGGAGTGGCAAAGATGAAACAGTTGACAATTGGGTTTCAATGGGGAGGGCAGGCCTATCGTGAAGTGATCTTCTTTGAGAACAAGGAGGCGCTTGACCGCTTTAAAGAAAACAAGATCGAATTGTCGGCCCAGGCTTCCGCGGTGGCGGTAACCGCGGGGGCTTCGGCGAATGCGAAGTACAGGGATGGCGTGATGATCTTTACCCAAACCAAGGGCGGACTGATGTATGAAGCTTCCGTAGGAGGTCAGAAACTGGAGTTCAGGGAACTCTGAACAGATTGATTAAAATCAGCCGGCACTAAAAGGTTGTTTCACTAATTTTGCCCTTCAATACTCCCCAAATGAAAATTTTATTTTCCCTTTTCGCCCTTTTCCTGGCAACTTCAGCTTTCAGCCAGGAACCAACCGGAAAACTTGATCCCAAAAAGAAAGTACAGACCGTGGAAGCTTCCTGCGGGCAGTGCAATTTTGGTTTGAAAGACAAAAGAGGCTGCGACCTCGCCGTTCGGATCGATGGCAAGGCCTATTTTGTTGAAGGCACCAAGATCGATGAACACGGTGATGCACACGCTGAGGACGGGTTCTGTGAAAAGATCCGCCAGGCGGAAGTGCAGGGAGAAGTGAAGGACAATAAGTTCAAAGTGACCTATTTCAAATTGCTCCCCGTAAAGAAAGAAGGCTGATCAACCCAGGTTCACCAGGGGAATGATCCCGAACCAGAGAATGTAACTCAGCGCCAGCACCATTAACCCATCGATCCGTGGTTTTGGGTTGGGGTCATCGAGGTATTTTTTCAGCCGGTAACATAAATACACCGCGTGTAAGACCACCGGTATGGCCAGGTACCGGAATGTGGTCTCCATTCCTGTGAAATGAAGAACCATTACGGCGAATGCTGCCACCAGCGTGAAAAAGATCGCCATCCCCGTTGCGCCTTTTTTCCCCAATCGAACAGCAAGCGTCCTTTTTCCCGCTTCCCGGTCTGCCGGAAGATCAGGTATCCCCGCCAGTGTTATGGATGGCAACACGGAAAGGAACAGGGGCAGGGCAAGCAACCACGGGAAGCCACTGGCCGGATCACCGAGCTGGGTGAGCCATCCCCATAAAACCAGTGCGAAACTATGGGTGAGCCCCACCGTTAGTTCTCCCAGCCCGCGGTAACAAAGCTTCAGTGGTGGAACCGTATAACCAATGGCCAGTACAAAGAGGAGGGCGGCCGCCAGAATGCAGGGCAGGAGCTGGCCGGGACCAATGAGGGATAATGTCAGTGCAAGAAAGACGAAAGAAAGGATCAGCGTGATCAAAAAGCCCGTCTTCACCATTTTTTTTGATAGCTCACCATCAACGATCACCCGGGAGCCGCCGGTGAACGGTCCGAAGTAACGGTTCTCTTTATCCGTGCGCAGATCGAAATATTCGTTGGTAAGAACAGTGGTTACTTCGAGAAAGAAAAGCCAGAGGTATGCCAGCCAGAAAAGAGTAGGAGAAGACCTAAAGCCGAATGACTGCGCGGCTACGGCTCCCATTGCGTAAGCAACAAAGCTCATCGGGTAGAACTGCAGGCGAATGGCCTTGAGCCAGGCCCCGATCCGCAACTGGATCTTTTTCCCGGAGCCCAGCGCTCCCGCTTTGAGGGATTCCCCGTTCCTTTTTGTTGTTTCGAGCCATTTTTCTCTTCGTGCGGGGGTGGAGTCGCGCACAGGCCCGAAATTATAGGTCCTTCCCATTTGAAACCCACAAAATCCCAGGGTCGCCTTTTTCATCATATTATTTCCCGGCGCGAGATAGATCAGTTTATAGACGGGAAGAGGAGTGTCCATCGTAGTGATCAGCTGCGCGGTGCGTCCTTTCAGCAGGGGTGCATACCCGGTGCCTCCTTCGATCTCTTCAAAGGCATAGCCGGAAGTAAGGGTGCGGTCGAGAAATCCCTTCAGTAATGCGGGCACGGTTCCCCACCAGGTGGGATAGACGAAAACGACGTGATGGGCCCAATGGATGAGTTGCTGTGCATGCGCGATATCGGGTTCCAGTTCCTGTAAGTGAGGGGTGGGATGCCGGACGTTAGGGTCAAAGCTGAGATCGGCCAGGATGAGCTGCCTGATCTCCGCGCCTGCGGAGCGTGCACCTTCGATATAGGCATTGGCTAAAGAATCCGAAAAACTCTGGCGGCGGGGATGGCCATTGATCAGGAGCACATTCATCTTACCGTAAGCTACAAAATCTATTCCACCACGATCTTATGTACTTCGCGGCGTTCGGGTGTTTCCACCACGAGCAGGTAGATGCCTGTATTCAGCGCGGGCAATGGAAGTTCCATTATGAATGCAGGCTGCCTGCTGCGGATCCATTGAGATATCCTGCGGCCATTGATGTCAAGGATGCTGAGCCGGTGATCCTTTTCGGGATCGTTGAACGAGACCTGGAGCGATGTGCTTTTATTCACAGGATTCGGAAAAATATTTTGCACAAGCCTGCGGATCTCAGGGTTCACCAGGATCACGTTGGTCAGCTTTTCATAACCGGTGACATCGGCCTGCCGGATCCGGTAATAATTGCGGCCGGGGTAGGGAAGGGGATCGATAAAATCGTAATCGGTTCTCCAACTGGTATTGCCGGAAGCAGGCACCCTGCCGATCTCGGTGAAGTCAATATTATCTGAAGACCTTTCAATGGCAAAATAATCGGCATCAAGCTCGGAGGCTGTGGCCCAATGCAATTCGATCTTATCGAGAACGGCCTTGCCGGTAAAATGGATGAAGGTAACGGGAAGGCCGCAACCGGCGGCGGGGGGAGTGGTGCTTTGCCGTATAACAGTGCCAGTTATAATATCTGTTGTTCCATTACCATCGATCGCCACTGATGTATTATTACATCCTGCAGTACTATTCATAATAAAACCCCGGGTACCGCCATTTGAAATGACCGTAACATTGGCGGGAAATGCAACATTCGTAAGCACTATTCCGGAACCGCCTCCGCCTCCGGACCCGAAGCAGCGATCGTCGGTCGCATTACCAGAATCTCCACCATCGCCACCTGAAACGTCAATGGAAAGTGCCGTTGAAATTGCTGTAGCGTTGATTAAAACAACGCCTCCGCTACCTCCGCCACCCGCACCATCTCCTTGAGACATATCTCCATTCCTACCGAGTGACAAAACACTAAAACCGTTACCAATAATAGAATTTGCAATAACGATAATGATTCCCCCACCATTACCACCCTCACCGGAATCTCCATTCCCCGGACAACCCGGTGAAGTACCGTTATCACCGTGTCCTGCCCCACCCCCGCCACCAAGAAACAAATGATTCTTATCTGAATAATCTAATGCTAATCCGCCCAATCCAAAACGATTATTACCCTTGCATTGAAATAATCCTGGCTCTGCATTATTGCCACCCGCTCCGCCAGTTCCATAATTTCCACCGCCACCCCCACCATTGGCTGCTGCATTTCCACCGCCACCGCCATTAGTTTGCTTTCCCCTTCCCATTTCCTTATTGCTAATAAGAGCTGTAATCCCTTCGCCTTTATATGCAGCCTGCCAATTACCCAGCGGGTAAAAGTAGCTGCCAGGATTAGTCAAAACATTACAGGTTGCAGCACAATTCTGAAAATCCGATCCTCCCCGAAACCCGATCCCGCTCGCATCAATATTCGCATTCAGTGTCAATGTCCCCGTTACTTCCAATGCGATCACTCCGCCTGTGGTTCCATTCCAGGCGGCACCGGTAAGTGTTGAATTCACATTGGCGGAGGAGTAGGTGGGAAGCAGGATCATTTGAACTTTCCCTGAAACACTGTAACTGTTCAAAAGATTTTTGGTCAGGGTGATCACGTTTCCCGCAACGGTCTGGATCACGGCTTTTTCCCAGAGACCGGAACTATTGTAACTGGTGATATTCCCAAACGATGAATTATCGGTTTCTGTCATCGTCGCTCCCTGCATTTGTATGATGATCACGGAATTCCCGGAAGTGAAGCCCGCCGAATTGGATACCGTGATCTTGTTGGCGCAGGGTCCCACGATGGTCACATCCACATAAGTATTGATCGTTCCGCCAATATTGGTTTGGCCCAGTCCCTGCAGGTACATAAGGATCAGGGCGGGAAACAGGATTCTCGCGGAAAGTCGTTTCATCGGTTTGGGTTATCGCTTCTTTAAAAATACTTCAATCTGAAATGGAGAAGGCGGGGCTCTTTACCCACAGGTGTGAATTACGTAGAAAACCTTAGCGCTTTTCCGGAGCTGTATGGGGAAAAACTGATGTTTCGAAGGGAACAGCCATAGAACACGGATGACACGGATTTATCGGATCGGCACGGATCATTTAAGTCTATCCGCGAAAATCCCAGAAATCCGTGTCATCCGTGTTCTATGGCTGTTTAATTAGGTCAAAAAAAGAGGCCGCCAATAGGCGACCTCTTTAACAGGATGGTTCTAATCCCTTCTCCATCCGAACTCTTCATTGAACTCACGATCGAAATCCCGGTCGCGGTCGTTGCCACGGTAGTCGCGGTCATTGAACATCCGGCGATTCCTGGATTCCTTGGTGAGGATCTCTCCCCGGTTGTTCACGCGGATCAGGAGATCCTGGTTACGTAACCGGAAAGTGGATTGGGAAACTAGTCTTTTTTGAATCCTGCCACGGAAATTGCGGCGCAATTCAAAAACACGGATCGTGTGGCGGCCACTGTTCAAACGATCCAGGGTGATCGTTCTTCCATTGGTGACAATGCTTCGCCCATCGATCACGATCTCAAAGTTCCTGCTGCTGTTCAGGATCACAGTGGGCCTGCGATCGGCAGCCAGGAGCAGGGTCGTCATTAAGACGGCCACTGCAAGGGTAAAGATTCTTTTCATCGTTTTCATTTTATTGGTACTGCGATTAACCGGGTATCGCCAGTCCGGATTAAAATACCCCGGTACTCATTGGATGTCAAATGAATGTCCGGGATTAACCAAAAGATTGTTAACTGATGTTTTCTTAACAATAACCCGTGATACGGGGTATTGGAAATCTTCGTAACTATGGGTACACAAAACCTTCTACTATGAACGAACAGCTCACCGCCATCCGGGACGCGCAGCGCGAGTCCTGGAACAAATTCTCCCCCGGCTGGAAAAAATGGGATGAAATGACAATGGATTTTCTGGAGCCAATGGGCAGGGAGATCATTACTTCACTGAAACCTTCCGGAAAGGATCGAATTCTCGACATTGCCTCAGGTACGGGTGAACCCGGCCTTACCATCGCCTCAATGCTTGACGGAGGTTCCGTGGTGCTCACCGATGTTTCTGAAAAAATGCTGGAGATCGCCAGCGAGAATGCTGAAAAAAGAAAGATCTACAATGTGGACACGATACCTACCGACGTTTCGGAACTGCCCTTCGATGATGGGTCCTTCGACAAGATCAGTTGCCGGATGGGCTTTATGTTCTTTCCCGATATGCAGCTTGCTTCCAATGAAATGTTCCGCGTATTAAAAAGCGGGGGGAAGCTGGCTACCAGCGTATGGGATGGTCCCCAGCAAAATTTTTGGGTGATCGCTATCAAGGAAGTGATCGAATCACACGTTCAGCTCGATCCTCCGCCGCCCGGCGCGCCCGGTATGTTCCGCTGCGCAGCACCCGGGCTGATGCGTTCCATCCTGGAAAAATCAGGATTTAAGAATGTGACCGAAAAGATCGTGATGTCGAAAGTGAATGCGGGCACAGCTGAGAATTACTGGAATATGATGACGGAAGTGGCTGCTCCCTTTGTTGCGGCCCTGTCAAAAACCGATGAGGCAACCCGTGAAAAGATCCGGAAGGAAACGATCGCCAAAGTGAAAGAACGTTATCCCGGCGAAGTGAACATAGAGGCGAAAGCCATCGTGCTCACCGCGGAGAAATGATCAAACCAGTCCCATCCGTTTGGTGATGGATCCAAACCGGGGGTCAGACTTTATTTCATTCAGCATCGGGAACCGGATGCAAAAGATCATTCCCAGGCAGGCAATGCCTGTGCGGTTGTCATAGCTTCGGTTGAGATGTTCAAAGGCCTTATCGTATTCCTGCATTCCCATATACAGGAAGGCATAATCGATGTCGAGTACCACCCCCGGTTCCATTTCTTCCCTTTTGCGGATACCCGCCAGGCATTCTTCGGCTTTCTCTTTCATACCGGCGGCGGCATAAGCGTGGCCGAGACTGCTCAGGCCTTTGTATTTATGTCCCACCAGTGAATGATATTTCTCCAGGTTCTCGATGGCGTTTTTATGTTCACCCTTCACCAGGTAGGCCATCCCGATGGCCTCATAAGCACGGCGGTAATTGGGATCCAGCTCTATCACCTTTTTATACTGGGTGATAGCTTCATCGAATCGCTCCGCGAAACAGTAGGCATCTGCAAGATTGCACATCAGGGGAAGAGAGAGCGGATCGAGTTGAAGCGCTTCGTGCATTTTTTCTATCGCCCTTGAAAACTCGCCTTTCGCGATGAGATACCAGCCGTGAACCGGGTTCACAAATGCGGAATTCAGGCTTAGTGAATATGCCTTGTTCAATGATTCTTCCGCGCCTGCGAAATCCCAGTTGTGAAAGAACTTGATCGTGGCCAGGGCCAGGTGCGATTCGGGATGATCCGGATCGAGCTCGATGGCCTTAAGAGTAAGGTCTTTTGCTTTGGGATACGCTTCGGATGCCGGGAGAATGCCGGAAGATCCCATAAAGGAATAACAAAAAGCCAGGGCACAATATGGAAGGGCGAATGATGGATCCTGGCTGATGGCTTCTTCGAAACACTGGATCGCCTTTTTTGCATCCTCCGGGTTGCTGCGGTTCCAGTAATACTTTCCGCGGAGGTAGCTGGCATAGGCCTGGATGTTTTCCGTGGGCTGCTTCACGACGGGCGTTGATTTGACCTCGCTGAAATTTTCTCGGAGCCTGTTCAGTATCTTCCGGGAGATCTCATCCTGGACACTGAAAATATCTTCTTCGTCGCTGTCATATACCTCCGACCACACGTGATAGCCATCGGCGGTATTGATCAGCTGCGCTGTTATTCGCATTTTTTTCCCGGCCTTTCGCACACTGCCAGTGAGCAGGTTGCTCACTCCAAGGGCCTGGCCAATGGTTCTCACATCTTCATTTTTCCCTTTGAAAGTAAATGAAGAACTCCGGGCCGTCACTCTTAAGCCTTCGACCCTGGTCAGCGCATTCAGGATCTCTTCCGACATTCCGTCGCTGAAATACTCATTATCGGGGTCTGCGCTAATATTCACGAAGGGCAGTACGGCGATGCTTTTCTCGTTCCCGGAACGAATGCCGAGCTGGGCCTGCGTGGGAGAGACCAATCCCTCGTTGGCAATGGCAAAAACTTCCACCGGCCGTTTTACATTTTTCAGGTTGAATTGTCCCAGAGACCGCGCCTGGATATCAGGCTTGTTCTTTATTTCATCATAAACCTTGTCGGATACCAGGATGGCACCGGGAATGGAAAGCGCCTCGATCCTTGAGGCCAGGTTCACACAATCGCCATATACCCCCTGGTGATCGTAAACGATATCGCCGGTGTGAATACCGATCCTCAGGTTTACACGGGGTTCCTGTAATAATTCCCGCTGCAGATCGATGGCAGCTTTCACAGCTTCCGTGCCGCTGTTGAAAATACTGAGTGTGCCATCTCCAAAATACTGGATGATCTTTCCCTGGTACTCGGGAATGAATTTTTCCAGGGCGGTACGCTGCCGGTCCCGCAGTTTTTTAGCACGGTTCTCATCCTCCTGCATCATCGCGGTATAGCCGGTCATATCTGCGAACATCACCGCAGCTAATTGACGCACAGGCCGGGCAGGAGATGTTTGATTCATTTGACAAAGATATATACAGGCAGGGGTCAGCGGGTGAACCCGTTTTCCGGCCGGCATAAAGATCTTTTAAACTTAGCAAAAGGCAGTCGGCAAACAGCTAACGGTCACTACCTTCTGCCCAGGAACCCCGAGATCAGGTTCCCGATATTCCCCAATCCGCGGCCACCGCTCAAGCCCGAGATCAGCGAGCCGATCCCGCTACGATTTCTCATTGGGTTGAGCATTGAATTCATCCCGGCATTACCTCGCCGCCGAAGGAAGCTGTTCAAAAGCAGGGGACCTGCCACACCGAGCAAACCGGGCATAATGCGTTTCCAGTTCAAACCCGATTGCTGAAACCTGTCCTGCAGGCCCAGGGAAGCCAGGAAACCCGGCTTCTCCACATCTTCCGGCGTAACATCCGATTCTTTTGTTTTTTGAACAAACTGGTCGAGCAGGGAAAACTGCTCCTTGTTCACGTCGAGATAGCGGGCGATCTCTTCGATATTTTTTTTTTCTTTTTCCGTATAGTTCTGGTCCGACTCAGCGAAACTGATCAGGTCGGTGACCAGGGAATACCGGAGATCACTGTGACGAAGGATCTCCAGGCAACGTTTTAATTCTTCATCGGAAAGTTCGGTAGCGGCCCTTAGAACGGCTCCCCGCTGTTCCACCGAAATATCAGCCGCATCGGCCATAGCACCCAGGTATTCGAGCTCTTCCCCTGAAGCTGCGTGATCGGCTGTGGCCAGGGAAGCGATGGCTCCCAGATAGGCGCCCTTCTCGGCGTCGGAAAAGTCTTTAAGTAAGGTCCTTTCTGCTGTTTGCATTTGATTTATAGTTTATCATTTTGAAGCAAGTTTTATTCCATATCGCAGATTACGAGGATTTCGCAGATGGAAATACTTAGAATAAGGGAGCGGGTCAAAAGGCGCAGATTCATACCATTTGCAGCTCTTTGGCATCATTTTTAAACCTTATACATCAAAACCCAATGTATGAGAGCGATTTGGACGGGCTCGATCGGTTTCGGGCTGGTAAATATCCCCATTAAGCTATATAGCGCTGTGGAAGATAGTTCCCTTGACCTGGATATGCTGGATAAGAAAGATCATTCCAATATCCGGTTCAAGCGGGTGAATGAAACTACGGGGAAAGAAGTGGCCTGGGAGAACATTGTGAAGGGTTACCTGGTGGGTGAGAAGTATGTGATCCTTGATAAAAAGGATTTTGAAAAAGCGGCCCCGGAGAAAACGAAGCATATCGAGATCGCCCAGTTCGTGGATGAAAAAGAGATCGACAGTACCTATTTTGAACAGCCTTATTTTTTGGAACCGGATAAGACCGGTGCCCGCGCATATGCCTTGCTCCGGGATGCTTTGGAGAAAACCGGTAAGGTGGGTGTGGGAATGTTCGTGATGCGGGACCGTGAACACGTGGCCATCATCAAACCCCTGAAAGATGCCCTTGTACTCAACCGGATCCGCTTTGCCGAAGAGATCCGGTCGTCGAAGGACCTGAAATTACCCGACGCAAAACCAAAGCCGGCCGAACTGAAAATGGCAGTGAGCCTGATCGACAGTCTC